>DATFTU010000192.1:0-3243 GCA_035261565.1 Bacteroidia bacterium | reverse complement strand
ATATCATCTAAATTAATGTTGTTGTTTAAGCCAAGTGTATACCCTTTTAATTTAAGTGAATCGTAATTAGTATAAACAGGTTCTAAACACCATAGAACCTTTCCTCCATTCATTACATATTGGTCAATTATAAATTTATCCTGCTCGTTAACAACCGAATCAGGCCAGGCTAAAACAATGGCTGCATAAGGTTTTAAGGCTTTAAGACGTTTTTTTATGCGTATGTATTCAACATCATAATATTCGCTCAGCGCGTTATAAATATCTCGGGTATGACTGGTATCCAACTCATGATGACCGCGGATAAAAGCAACCCTTGGCCTGATGGTTTGTTGCAGTTTACGTATAGTGTTTGATAAACTGTACTCTAAATTTTGAACAGAATTGTTTACACATTGCTCGGTAGGAATACCATCCTGCCGGTTAAATATCTGCCAAATACCCTCTTGAGTTTTATAATAAATAACAGCCCCCGGAAAAATATTTTGTGTTCTTTCGCCCTTGCTTGTTTTGGTTCTAACCTCGGTTGGGTCTATACCCTTATTATATAATTCGCGTTCTATTTCTACTACATTACCTTTGTTTTTTGAGTCGTAGATATTTATAAATTCATAATTCAACCCTTTTTTGGCATATATCCTAAACTCATCCAGCATCTCGCGGGTTTCGTTTCGTAATCGGGTAAAGGCTGCATTAAAATCTCCTTCTAAATATACTTTAACATAAATTTCATCATCCAGATTTTTAAGCATTTCTACCGTTGCAGGATTCAGCGTGTAACGTTTTTCGGTAGTTAAATCAAAACGTTTAAAGAAGTATGAACCTGTAAAATTTAGTAAAACCAAAATAAGTAGCCAGGCTACTAACTGAAATATTTGTTTTGATTTTGTACTCTTCATCACTGCCATTTACGTTTTTCAAGCATAAAGCGGGTTAATAAAACAAAGAAAGAAATCAAACTAAAAAAATAGAGTACATCACGGGTATCAATTACACCGCGGCTTAACGAAGTGTAGTGGTCGCTAATGCCAAGCCCGATGATAATTGGTTCTAATTTTCCTGTATAACCCGATTGGCCAATATAATCAAAGCCGCTAAAGCAAATAAAGCAAAGTACCATGGCCAAAATAAATGCTATTACCTGATTATCGGTTAACGATGAGGCAAAAACACCAATAGCCACAAAGCCTGCACCTAATAATAATAAGCCAATGTATGAACCCCAGGTTCCACCCGTATCAATATTACCAACAGGTAGGCCTAATTTGTAAACCGAATAATAATAAAACAACGTTGGCAGTAATGATATAGTAACTAAGGTAACACCTGCAAAATATTTTGCCAAAATAATTTGCAGCTCGGTTATGGGGCGGGTAAATAGTAGCTCAATTGTACCTGTTTTTTTTTCTTCAGAAAAACTACGCATGGTAATTGCCGGAATTAAAAACAAGTACACTATAGGGGCAATAGTAAACAGGGGGTCTAAAGTAGAAAAACCATTATCTAAAATATTGTACCCTCCTGAGCTTTCAGAACCAATAACCCACAAAAAAAGTCCGGTTATGGTTAAAAAAACACCAATGGCAATATACCCGACAAGCGAGGTTAAAAAACTTTTTATTTCCTTGAGGTAAAGAACTAACACGTTTGCCGTAACAAATTAATAAGCAAAGAAAATTTTAAGCAGAAACTTTTTCGCCTTTTAACACAGCAGCCATTGTTTTACCAATAGCAGCCGGAGAATCAACTACATGTATACCGCACTCACGCATAATTTGCATTTTAGCCTGTGCAGTATCTTCAGCCCCCCCAACAATAGCACCGGCATGGCCCATAGTACGGCCTTTAGGCGCAGTTTGCCCTGCAATAAAGCCAACAACCGGTTTTTTATTTCCGTTGGCTTTTATCCAACGGGCGGCTTCGGCTTCATAACTTCCTCCAATTTCACCAATCATTACAATAGCATGTGTTTCCGGGTCGTTCATTAAAAGCTCAACGGCATCTTTGGTTGGAGTACCAATAATTGGATCGCCACCAATACCAATAGCAGTAGTAACACCTAAACCTGCTTTAGCAATTTGGTCGGCAGCTTCGTAGGTTAATGTCCCCGATTTTGAAACGATACCCACATTACCTTTTTTAAATACAAACCCGGGCATAATACCAACTTTGGCCTCGCCTGCGGTAATTACACCGGGGCAGTTAGGGCCAATTAAACGCACGGTTCTGCCTTTTAAATATTCTTTAACAGCAATCATATCCTTAACCGGAATGCCTTCTGTAATACAAACAATAACTTTAATGCCTGCTTCGGCGGCCTCCATAATAGCATCAGCTGCAAATGCTGCGGGTACAAATATAATAGACACATCAGCTCCGGCTTTTTCAACTGCATCAGCCACGGTATTAAACACCGGACGGTCTAAATGCATAGTACCACCTTTACCCGGAGTAACTCCGCCAACCACATTTGTTCCGTACTCAATCATTTGAGTGGCATGAAAAGTGCCTTCTCCGCCTGTAAAACCTTGTACAATAACTTTTGAGTTTTTGTTTACTAATACGCTCATATCTGTATATTTTGAATTTTTATTTTAAAAAGAACGCCGCTAAGATAATTATTATCATGTAATTAATACGGTTTAATTGGCTAAAATTATAACACAAAAATACCCGAAAAACGGAAGTTTTTATTCTAACAGGGCAGGACGTTCGGTAATTTCGTGGTACTTAATAACATCTTCAGCAAAATAATGTACCACCATACTTTTACGGGTTGACCCATGTCGGGTTATTTTTTCGCCCCCGTGTATCAGGTTAGCATGCCAAATAAGTAAATCACCCTTTTGGGCTTTAAATATCTGCTTGGTAAAATTGATTGTTTTAACAACTTCACCAATTTTCTCTTCGTATTTTAAATAGTTGCTATCGGCACCCACGGTTAAGGTATTTCCGCCTCTTTCGTAATTATGGTTAAGTATATAAGGCAATTTATGACTGCCCGGGTAATAACTTAATGGCCCATTGGTTTCATCCACATCCTCTAAAGCAACCCAAATGGCAGTTAAGTAGCCAAGCGGGTAGGTTGTCATATGGATAGAATCGCTATGCGCGTGCTGCTCACTACCTGTAATAAAATTGATAGTTTGAAACGGAATGACCTTTCTGCCCAAAATAAAGCTAAGTATATCGGTAATGTTTTTTTGCGTGGTAATGTTTTGTATAAATTGCGATTTTTTATTG
>DATFTU010000191.1:0-3521 GCA_035261565.1 Bacteroidia bacterium | reverse complement strand
ATCAACCACCGTATATCGAAAGCCGTACTGTAAATTATCTTCCGAAAAATCGTCTGTAGTAAACACATAAAAATAACGACTACTGCCGGGTTTAGGAACAATTAAAGCTGCTTGCGAAGAAGAAAAATTACCAAGCAGGTTATTTCCGTTGGGCATTACTTGTTGATTTCTGTTCCAAATTTTCATTCCGTTAGTGTAAAATAAAAGCGCACCCGTGTTATCACTAATCACAGAAGTTCCTTCAATGGGTGTTCCATCAGGAGAGTATGTTTGTCCGTTTGATAGTGGTACAGGAGAACCGCTGTTAAAATCTATTCCGGCATGATTTCCAAAATACCAAATATTGCCTTGTTTTTGTGCCACACACAAAAACGGAAGGAATAAAATATAAATAATAAATTTTCTATTCAAACCCTAAATGTATAATATTTGCCATAAATAATAAAGTACACCACCTGCATTAACTTGTACGTAACCAAATACTAAAAGGTTGGGTTTGTAAGTAAAATTTGTTTTTATGCTTTTACTAAAAGCAGTTAATAATTGTATCAGATATCTCCTAACGCAAACTTACCTCAATATACTTAAGCGGTTTGCATCCAGCTTAATAAAAATAAAAAGTAGTATGGTAAACGACCATAACGATGACCCCCCATAACTAAAAAATGGCAATGGTATACCAATTACAGGCGCAAGCCCAATAGTCATACCAATGTTTATGGCCAAGTGAAAAAACAAAACCGATGCCACACCATATCCGTAAATGCGGCTAAAGTCCGATCGTTGTCTTTCGGCCATCGTAATAATTTTTAAAATCAGTGCAAGCTGCAATAATATAACGGTTGATGTACCCAAAAAACCCCACTCTTCGCCCACGGTGCAAAAAATAAAATCGGTGTCTTGCTCAGGTACAAAATCGTATTTAGTTTGTGTGCCCTGCAAATACCCCTTGCCAAAAAAACCGCCGCTGCCAATAGCTATTTTAGCCTGGTTAACGTTGTACCCTTCTTTTTTCAGGTTTATGTTTCCACGTCCTAATAAAACATCAATACGTACTTTTTGGTGAGGCTCCAGTTTTTCATACATAGTTGATGTACCTTTTACCATGCCACAGGCCGCAATACCAATCAGTATCACTAAAAAAATATTGCCTTTGGTACGTTGTATAAATAATAACGATAAACCGCACAACGAGCCAATAATAATAAACAGGTATGTATTGTCAACCAGCAAAGCCAACACAAATAGTACGGCTGCAATAAAACCCACCAGTAAAAAATTTACCGATAAACCTTCTCTGTACAGCGTAAACACAAAAGCGGCAAACACAATGGCTAAACCTGTTTCATCCTGCAATTTTTTTATAATAATAAGCGGAAACCCAATAATAATAAGCGCTATAATGGTGTTTCGGTATTTTTTAAAAAAGTTCGATACCCCTCTTCTAACATTATCAATTTCTAAATTAGCGTTACTTAAAAACTTGGCCAGTGCCAGGTTGGTGGCAAATTTCATAAACTCGGCGGGCTGTATACCAAAACCGCCAAACCCAAACCACGATTTACTTCCCTTTATCTCTCGGCCCACAAAAGGCACAGCAATACAAAGCACTAATAAAATAGCATAAAACACATAAGCAAAAACGGTATAAAAATCGGCATCAATAAAAATAATTACAATAGCTAAAACGGTGGCTGTGCCAATCCACATTAATTGCTTGCCATACTTTTGGCTTAGGTCAAAAATATTTTTGTGCTCTTCGTTATAAACCGCAGCATAAATATTTAGCCAACCCATTAACACCAGTATAAAATAAAACAGCACGCATAGTTTGTCAATATTAGCAAATGGGTTGTATGAGTCGTTCCTGTTCACGGTAAACAAATTTACCCTGTAAATATGGTTTTAGTAATGTGGCGGTAAAAAATATATCAGCTTATTAATTAACAATAGCTGTAATGGCGTTTTCTGTTTTAAAATCTCCAATGCGTGTTCTGCGTAATGCAGTTAAGTATGCTCCGCTGTTAAGCGCCAAACCAAAATCGCGGGCCAGCGAGCGTATGTAAGTACCCTTGCTGCACACCACTCTAAAATCAATTTCGGGCAAGGCAATGCGGGTAAGTTCAAATTCTTTTATATGTATTTCTTTCGGGTTTATTTTTATTTCTTCCACGCCTTCACGTGCTAAATCGTAAGCGCGCTTGCCATCTACATGCACTGCTGAAAATATGGGCGGGGTTTGCATTTGCTTGCCGGTAAGTTTTTTAGCGGCTTCTGTAATCATTGCTTCGGTTATGTGTTCAGTAGGAAACGTAAAGTCTACTTCTCTTTCCTTATCAAAACAAGGCGTAGTAGCGCCAACAAAAAAAGTACCTGTGTATTCTTTTTCCTGCGCTTGTATTTGTTCTATTTGTTTGGTTTTTTTTCCGGTGCAAATAATCAGTAGTCCGGTTGCCAAAGGGTCTAAGGTGCCTGCATGCCCCACTTTTATTTTATCGGGATATGTTTTTCGCAGGGCAATTTTTATTTTGTTTACCACCTCAAACGAGGTTACGTGGTAAGGTTTATCAACCAATAAAACATCGCCCTCTGCACGGTTAATGTGTTTAATGTGTTCGGTAAACTGGTTATAATCTAATTTCGAAAAAAGCATCTTGCAAGCAGCAAAGCTACACTTAGATTATAAGATGGCAAGCAATCTCTATGAGAATTTCTTTTTAAATGCTCTGTAATAAATAAGCGGAAACACCAGCAGCGTTAAAACAGTTGCTGTAGTTAAGCCTCCTATAATTACAATCGCTAACGGACGGCCTGTTTCCGAGCCAATACCGGTTGAAAGCGCCGCAGGCAATAAACCAATGGCAGCCATCAACGCTGTCATCACCACCGGACGGATACGCGATTTTACACCATCTTTAATGGCATCGTTCATCGGCATTTTGGCGGCCAGGTTTTTCTTAAATACAGATATTAATATTACCCCGTTTTGTATACATATACCAAACAAGGCAATAAAACCAATACCGGCTGATATAGAGAAGTTGGTGTGTGTAATCATTAAAGCCCAAATACCGCCAATAATGGCAAACGGTACGTTAATTAATACAAGCCCGGCATCTTTACCATTGCCAAATAATACGTATAAAATAATAAATATCAGTAATAAACTAATGGGCACCACCTGGCTTAAGCGTTTAGATGCACGGCGTTGGTTTTCAAAATCGCCGCACCATAAAATAGATTGCCCTTTTGGTAAGGTTTTAATGGCCTTATTAACTTTTTGCTGTGCCTCGGCAATGGTGCTTCCCATATCGCGTCCGCGTACCGAAAATTTTACCGCGCAAAAACGTTTGTTATCATCACGAAAAATTAATAACGGCCCTGTAATGGTATAAATTTTGGCAATCTCTTTTAGCGGAACTTTTGCTCCGTTAATAGTCGGAATCATAATGTTCGAAATTTCGTTTTCCGACCTCCGGTATTCTTTATAAAAACGAATCCGTACATCAAACTTTTTATTT
>DATFTU010000190.1:0-3667 GCA_035261565.1 Bacteroidia bacterium | reverse complement strand
CTGTTAGATAACTTTTTTGGAGATGATTTTATAACCAGGGATTACGCCCAATTTGTGCCCGCGGTAAATCTTTCGGAAGATGAAAAGCAATACCACGTAGAACTATCTGCGCCCGGTTTTGAAAAAGGCGATTTTAAAATTGAACTTAACGAAAGTATACTTACTATATCAGGCCAACATCAAACCGAAAAAGAAGTAAAAGAAAAAACTTTCTCTCGTAAGGAATTTAACTACGGTTCTTTTCAAAGAAGTTTTTCATTGCCTGAAGAAATAAATGAGGAAGCTATTGATGCCAGATATAAAAACGGCATTTTAAATGTAACCCTGCCAAAAAAAGAAGAAAGCAAAAAAGCGGCTAAAGAAATTAAAATTTCGTAAGCGCTTATTGTAAATTGCAATTAGTGTAAAACCATTAAAAATTAAAAGCCATGAATCCGTTTGTATTGACTTCGTTTATTATACCCGCAAGCGTAGCTTTTGTTTTAATAACTTTACTTATTAAGGAGCGGTATAACTTGCTCCCTAAAAAAACAAACACTAATGTGGGTACAAATTTCAATATCGAAGAAGAGCAAAACCAAGCAAACTATAAAAGAGACAGGTTTAAGCAAGGAAAGATATACCCTGATGATTTCTTAGATTTTTCAGGAGGAACTATGGGCATATAAAAACATGTCAGGTTAACCAAGTAGAGGGGATTGCATAAGTAATCCCCTTTTTTTATCTGTTATAATTCCTTACATCTAAGCTTTGTGTTTTTCACCAACTAGTTAATGGTTTGCTGTATTAACTCTAAATAATGTTTTTTTAAATGTTGCGGCTTTTAAATAATTAAGCTTTGAGTTTAAGGTGTCTCCCAGCTTTTCAAAAGCTTGTCCTCTATAAGTGTAAAAGTCATTTGATTCTATATCAGGTGCCATTTTTAAAACTTTGTCATAATCAGATATTGCACCCTTAAAGTCTTTTAGTTTATATTTTAAAGCCCCCCTACCAAAAAATGCCTCTAAATAAAATGGATTTAATTCTATTGCTTTATTGTAGTCTTGTAAAGCTTCTTTTAATTGATTTAATTTTTCCTCCGAGGCCCCCCTATTAAAAAAAGCTTTTGCATAATCAGGTTTTATTGCAATTGCTTTATTTAAATCTAAAATCGAACCTTTATAATCTTTAGCATCAGATTTTGCATATGCGCGGTTTAAATAGTTTACGGCAACATCAGGCTCAAGTTTAATGGCTTCATCTAAATCACGTATAGCCTCTTTGGTTTTTTTCATAAACACATAGCACATTCCTCTATTGCAATAAATATCAGGGCTATTAGGTTTCAACATCATTACTTTGTTTAAATCTTTCAAACAATTTTCATAGTCTCCTAACTGATATTCGTAATGAGCCTTCTTTCTATAAGCATCAATGTTAAAGCTATCCATTTTTATAAAAAAACATTGGTCTTTTATTCTATTTCTAAGGTCAGGAAACCCCGATGTATCGGTTGTTAATTCCATTGGTATAACCTGAGCTATTGCCAAGTTAATTATTAAAAATAGAGGTGTTATAATAATTATTTTTTTCATACTACTTGCCACTAACTTTTTCCACCCGTGTTGGTATTTTCACCAACAAGCAGCTAACTGTAAACAAAGTTAAGAAATCCACTTCATTAAAATATAACCACCGAAAGCCTTATTTTAATAAACCTTGCTACATTTATGGAGGTATTAAACTAATACAATACACATATGAAAAAATTAATTTTATGTATTTGCCTGCTGTTTGCTTTTTGTTATTCCCATGCACAGCATGAGGAAGAAGTATTAGATTCTCTTTTCAAAAAAGCGTCTAAAGAATATAACGAAGCAAATTATAAGGAGTCGTACAAAACCTATTCAAGTTATTTGCATATAAGCAATGTTGAATTTGCTTTTTATAACCGTGGCCTGTGCAGTTACAACATGGGCGATTATAAAGATGCCATTCGCGATTTTACCGAAAGCATTGGGCATGGCCGCACCGAAGATGATGTATATTATCAAAGGGGCGTAAGTTATTTTATGCTGGCAAATTACGATGCCGCTCTGCTTGATTTCAATAAAGGCTTAGCCATAAAAAACGACGATGTAAGTATAAATACCTATAAAGGTGCTTGTTTTTTTTATCAGCAAAAATATACCGAAGCACTTCCTTTATTAAATAAAGCGGCTTTATTAAAAAACGATTTTGAACCCGCTTTTTATTACCGCGCCATGGTAAAATATTATTTGCAGGATTTTGAAGGCAGCTTAAACGATTGCAACCGGGCCTTGTTGCTCTACAAGCGTTACGATGTATATTATTGGCGCGGCCTGGATTATAACGAACTAAACCGGTATACCGAAAGCATTGCCGACTACGATACCGTATTGGCCAACAACCCCAAATATGCCGATGCTTATTATAACCGGGCATTGGCTTATTACAATATGGGCAATTACGAAAAAGCCCTGGCCGATAACACAGCCAGTATTAAGCTGGATGGCACAATTGGCGATGCCTATTATAACCGAGCCTTGTGCGAGTTTGAGTTGGCAAATTATACCAATGCTGAAAAAGATTTTAACGCCGCTTTTGCATTGGGCTATAAAGCTCCCGGGTTATTTTGCTGGAGAGGAGCCAATTATTACATGCTTAAAAATTTTGATTTGGCCTTGCAGGATTTAACCAAAGCCATCGGGCTTAACGATGCCGACCACATTGCGTATTATTACCGTGGCTTGGCTAAAAAAGGCAATAACGATATACCCGGCAGTTGCACCGATTTAAAAAAAGCGCAAAAACTGGGCAGCAAGTACGCCACAAGTGAACTAAGCAAGAGCACCTGCGATTAAAAAAATACCCGGCAGATATTTTTAGCACTAACGGTACAGTTTTCTTAAATTTGTTTAGGATGTAATCTAAAAATATGCGCGTTATTTTTGCATTTCTGTTTTTTATTTTTACTCAATCAGTTTTGAGTCAAGATACTTTGTATAAAATTTCCGGCAAAGTCATCGATGTTAAAACAAAACAACCCATTGCTAACGTTAGTGTACAAATTTACGAAACCCTGTGGGGCACCGCTACTGATAGCAACGGCTTTTTTAAACTATCAGTTAAAGAAAATACTGCATTGCTAAAATTTTTAATTGTTGGTTACGAGGATAAAATAATTAAACTAAGTGACAAAAATTATACAGGCTTTGTAATAGCCTTGTCGCAAAAAACGCAACAATTAAAAGAAATTGTAATTAATAGCTCGCCTATTGAAACCATTGTAAAAAGTGAAGATAGTAATGTGTTAGATTACGATTTTTATGATGATAATATTTTAATGATTACTTACCGAAACGATTTAAGTAAGGCTTACCTGTTTTTGCTTAACCCTGCATTTGATACACTTAGTCGCTTAAAACTTCCGGCCGAGCCCGTCGAATTATTTAAAGATTGTATGGGCAATAACCACGTTGTATGCCAAAAAGATATTTATCAAATTTATTTAGATTCCACCTTAAGCCTTAAGCTGCTTCCGCCAAAAGATATAAAAACCTTTGCCGCGTTGCTTTACTCATGTGTTGCCCAGGATTCTTTAAACCTGTATATAATTAAAAAGCAAGGTTCACAATTAATAAATGCACACGTAGGCGCCGATTAT
>DATFTU010000189.1:0-5178 GCA_035261565.1 Bacteroidia bacterium | reverse complement strand
CGACTTCCATTGTTTGACGGGCGGTGTGTACAAGGCCCGGGAACGTATTCACCGCGCCATTGCTGATGCGCGATTACTAGCGAATCCAGCTTCATGAGGTCGAGTTGCAGACCTCAATCCGAACTGAGGTTACTTTTGATGGATTAGCATCACATTACTGTGTAGCAGCCCTCTGTAGTAACCATTGTAGCACGTGTGTAGCCCCGGACGTAAGGGCCGTGATGACTTGACGTCGTCCCCACCTTCCTCACCGCTTGCGCGGGCAGTTCCTCTAGAGTCCCCATCATTACATGCTGGCAACTAGAAGTAGGGGTTGCGCTCGTTGCGGGACTTAACCCAACACCTCACGGCACGAGCTGACGACAGCCATGCAGCACCTAGTTTCGTGTCATTGCTGAAAAGTGGCTTTCACCACCGGTCACTAACTTTCAAGCCCGGGTAAGGTTCCTCGCGTATCATCGAATTAAACCACATGCTCCTCCGCTTGTGCGGGCCCCCGTCAATTCCTTTGAGTTTCACCCTTGCGGGCGTACTCCCCAGGTGGATTACTTATCGCTTTCGCTTGGCTACCGGCTGTATATCGCCGACAGCTAGTAATCATAGTTTAGGGCGTGGACTACCAGGGTATCTAATCCTGTTTGATCCCCACGCTTTCGTGCCTCAGCGTCAGTTACAGTTTCGTCAGCTGCCTTCGCAATCGGTGTTCTGTGTCATATCTATGCATTTCACCGCTACATGACACATTCCGCCAACGGCATCTGTACTCAAGACCTACAGTATCAATGGCACGTTCGTTGTTAAGCAACGAGATTTCACCACTGACTTATAAGTCCGCCTACGCACCCTTTAAACCCAATAAATCCGGATAACGCTTGCATCCTTCGTATTACCGCGGCTGCTGGCACGAAGTTAGCCGATGCTTATTCTTACGGTACTATCAGCTATCTACACGTAGATAGGTTTTCTCCCGTACAAAAGCAGTTTACAACGCGTAGCGCCTTCATCCTGCACGCGGCATGGCTGGATCAGTGTTGCCACCATTGTCCAATATTCCTTACTGCTGCCTCCCGTAGGAGTCTGGTCCGTGTCTCAGTACCAGTGTGGGGGTTTAACCTCTCAGTACCCCTATTGATCGTCGCCTTGGTAGTCCGTTACACTACCAACTAGCTAATCATCCGCATACTCATCCATATCCGTCGGAACTTTAATAATAATGCGATGCCGCACCACTATGTTATGGAGTATTAATCCGAATTTCTCCGGGCTATCCTCCTGATATGGGCAGATTGTATACGTGTTACGCACCCGTGCGCCGGTCGCCACCCAGTATTGCTACCCGTGCTGCCCCTCGACTTGCATGTATTAGGCCTGCCGCTAGCGTTCATCCTGAGCCAGGATCAAACTCTCCATTGTATAAATTGTTTTTCCCTGCTGTTTTACATTCGCAGGGTTAATGTCTGTTATCGGGCTCGGTTTAATTCAAATACGCTAAGTATTTCTTACTCGCTTATATTTGGCTATTCATTTCTTTCAAAGAACGGTATATTTCTTAGACTCCTTCGGTTACCTTGCGGATCCCAATCTCATCCTCAATAATCATCTACAGAACGCTTTTTTAACTCCCAATTTTACATCCCGTAAAATCGGGCTGCAAAAGTAATCAATCTTTTACAATCTCCAAATAAAATATTTATTTTTTTTTCAAAAATATTTTATTTGAATTTAATTAAGAATTTCCTCTATTTATCAGGTTATTCAATCAATCTCACTTTTCTAAAGAACAATCTCTTTTATTTAAAGAGGGGTGCAAATGTACAAGTTAATTTTGTACTAACAAGCATTTTTTGAAAATATTTTCAGAAAAAGAAAAATTATTCAAAATATTCTTTCATACGCTCAAAAAAGGTTTTATTGTTTTTACCCGGATTAGGGTGAAAATTCTTTGATTCACGCAGCTTTTCAATAATTTTTTTCTCTTCAGAGCTTAGGTTTTGCGGGGTCCAAACATTAATATTTACTAATAAATCACCTTTATGATATGAGTTTACATCGGGTAAGCCTTTGCCTTTTAAACGCAATACTTTACCGCTTTGTGTACCGGCATCAATTTTAATTTTTGCTTTACCATCTACTGTAGGCACTTCTACCGATATACCAAGGGCTGCATCGGCAAAGTTTACATAACACTCATAAAATAAATTATGTCCGTCGCGTTTTAACTCCGGATGCTCTTCCTCTTCTATCACAACAATTAAATCGCCATTAACGCCACCACGTTGTGCCGCGTTACCCTTACCGCTAACCGAAAGCTGCATCCCATCGGCAACACCGGCAGGTATATTTAATGTAATAATTTCTTCGCCACGCACAACACCGTCACCATGGCATGTAGGGCATTTTTCTTTAATGGTGGTACCTTGTCCGCCGCAGGCAGAGCAGGTTGTTTGCGTTTGCATGGCACCTAAAATAGTTTGGCGCACTTGTGTTTGTACACCACTGCCATGGCAAATACGGCAAGTTTCAACAGCACCACCTTTAGCCCCACTGCCCTTGCAAGTACCACAGGCAATGTATTTAGAAACTTTAATTTTCTTTTCAGCACCATTGGCAATTTCTTGCAGGTTAAGTTTTACTTTAACACGTAAGTTGGTACCACGGTTTACACGTCGGCCACCCCCACGAGAAGAGCTGCCTCCTCCAAAACCACCTCCAAAAATATCGCCAAACTGAGAGAAAATATCATCCATATTCATACCACCGCCGCCATAATAACCGCCGCCCCCACCTGATGCAGATGAGGCGTTGGCTGCATGCCCATAACGGTCGTACTTTTGGCGTTTTTCGGTATTGCTTAAAACTTCGTAAGCCTCGGCAGCTTCTTTAAAATTTTCTTCAGCCTTTTTATCACCGGGGTTTTTATCGGGGTGATATTTAATAGCCATTTTACGATACGCTTTTTTTATCTCATCGTCTGATGCGCCGCGACTAACACCTAATATTTCGTAATAATCTCTTTTTGTTGACATACTAAAATTTTATTTCAATTAAGCGCCCACTACCACTTTTGCGTAGCGAATTACTTTACCGTTCATTAAATATCCTTTTTCAACTTCGTCAATAACTTTGCCCTTCATATCAGGTGTTGGAGCCGGAATATTAGTAATAGCTTCCATGGTTTCGGGGTCAAAAGCAGCACCAATAGTTTGCATGGCTTCAATGCCTTTACCTTTTAAAATACTTTGCAGTTTATTAAAAATAAGTTGTATTCCCTCATTTATCGGTTTAACATCAGTAACAGTTTCGTTAGCTTTTATGCCCCGTTCAAAATCATCAACCACGGGTAAAAATGCCTTTAAAACATCTTCACCGGCAGTGCTCATATAATCTAAACGTTCGCGGGCAGTGCGTTTACGAAAATTATCATACTCGGCATACAGGCGCAAATATTTATCGTTTAAATCGGCAATTTCTTTCTCTAATTTTTTAAACTCGCCCTCGGCCTGATTTGCTTCTTTGGCAAATTCAGCAGGACTTTCCTGTTTAATTGAATCATCTGCATTACCAGTTACCTGTTCTTCCGGAATTATATCGTTGCTCATAATTTTAATTTTTAAAGGCGCAAAAGTACGTCAAATATATTGCCAGTTAAACGATTTTGAAATTTTGTCAGATTTAGGGTGTTTTTACCGTGATAGTTTCTTATATCTTTACATTTTGGCATTTTTAACTAAAAATAGAGCAAGTATTCTTATAAAAGCCTTGATTGGTGTGGCTTGTTTGGCACTTATTGTGCAAAGGCTACACCAATCGTACTCGGCAGAGAACCTTAATTCGGTTAAAGAAATTTTTACGGTTTACAACTCGTTTTTAATTGCATTAGCGGTTTTATTGCTTTTTTTAAACTGGGGCATTGAGGTTTTTAAATGGCAGTTATTTACCAAAGAGTTAGAAAAATTTTCGTTTTCTAAAGCCTGGCAATCGGTTTGGATGGGGGTTTGTGTTGGTAATTTAACCCCAGGCAGGTTGGGCGAATTTGCGGGGCGGGTATTATTTTTTAAACCCGAGCACCGTGCCAAAGCCACCACCCTGCATTTTGTTAGTGGTATTGTGCAATTGGTGGTAACTATTATTATGGGTTGCATGGGTTTACTGTGTTTTTCGGGTATGATTGATGCCGCTTATTTTTACCCCATACTTATTGCCGAAGCCACGTTATTATCTGTTTTTATATTGCTTTTGTGGCACGTAAACTATGTAATTGTATGGCTTAAAAAGGCTGATTTTTTAAAGAAATTTGATTTTACACATTTAGAAATTAAACGCCCGATGTTATTGAAAATGCTGTTACTTTCTGAAATACGGTATATAGTTTTTTCGGTGCAATTTTATTTACTGCTTGTTGCCTGTGGCGTACAGGGTAATTTATACCATATTGCAGGAGCCATAACCATAACTTATTTACTGCTTAGCACCATACCCATGATTAGTTTTATAGAAGTTGCCATACGTGCTTTTGTGGTGGTTTTGTTATTTGGCGGTTTAGGCAGTAACGACTGGAAATTATCTATAGCAGCAACCCTGCTTTGGCTTATAAATATTGTTATCCCATCAGTTGCAGGTTATGTGTTTTTGATACGGAATAAGTTTAGCTTCGATAAAAAACAACAAACAGCATGATTTGGTTTAAAATACTTGTTTTAACTATACTTTTGGTTTATACGGTATGTATGCTGGTATCTGTTTTTACTATGTTGTTTGCTAAAAAAGATTACGATTTTAGCCGGTTTACCCCCCTCGAAAAAATAAGCATTATTGTACCCTTTAGAAATGAAGAACATACCATTGTAAAATGCTTGGAAAGTCTGGCAGAACAGGATTTTCCAAAAGAGTTGATGGAACTTATTTTAGTGGATGATAACTCAGAAGATGATACCAAACGTGCTGCTGAAAACCTGTTACAGGCAAAAAATTTAACGTATCAGTTGATTGATTTAAAAACACATAATCTTTCCGGTAAAAAAATGGCTATTAATATAGCTGTTGCCCGGGCAAGCGGCAACATTATTATTACCCGCGATGCCGATACGTATACCAAAAGCTCGCGCTGGCTAAAAAGTATTGCTTATGAGTTTGCAGTTGTAAAACCCCATTTATTATTAGCTCCGGTTATGCTAACAG
>DATFTU010000188.1:0-7569 GCA_035261565.1 Bacteroidia bacterium | reverse complement strand
GGTGGCTTTATTATCTATATAAAAACTTTCGCCACGTGTGTTTATAATACGCACTATGGGTTTGCGTTGTTTTATATTAATGCTTACATCGCCGCTTACGGTAACTGCAACCTCTGAGCTGGCAATGGACGGATGGGTGTTTAAAGCTCTTTCTAACTGGTACACGTTAATGTCTTTCATGGGTTGATTGACAAGCGTATCATTTCTGTCTTTCAGAAACTTTAAAATATCATCCTCATCTAAAAAGCTGTTATCATCATCCTGCTCAATAGTAATAGTAAC
Source organism: Bacteroidia bacterium (assembly GCA_035261565.1). Taxonomy (GTDB): domain Bacteria; phylum Bacteroidota; class Bacteroidia; order B-17B0; family Aurantibacillaceae; genus PALSA-968. The sequence continues at coordinate 7,287 of DATFTU010000188.1, read as the reverse complement.
GTTTTTACCTTTTACTTTTCTTTCGCTGGCATTTACAAAAGCCAACGAACTTACTAATCCTGCAACTCCAAGAAACCAAAGAACAACTATTCCTAATTTTTTAAAATTAATTTTCTTCATTTTATATTTTCACCCTTCAGCAAGCTTAGGATGACACTTCTATTTTCTTTTTCAAAAAACCTTCTATCGGTTCTACTAACATATCTATATCTCCGGCACCTAATGTCAACAGCACTTCTGTAGTATGTTCCTTTAAGTAGTTAAGCACCTCATTTTTCTGCAACACTTTTTTGTTGGTCGATTTCATTTTGCTCAACAACATAGTCGACGTAATCCCTTCAATGGGCAACTCACGTGCAGGGTAAATATCTAACAATAAGCATTCATCCAACATATCTAAACTCTCGGCAAAGCCATCGGCAAAATCGCGTGTGCGTGTAAACAAATGCGGCTGAAAAATGCCTGTAATTTTTTTTGTAGGATACAAGGCTTTTGCTGCACCAATGGCTGCTTTCAACTCCTCGGGGTGATGCGCGTAGTCATCAATGTAAATAATATTTTTTGTTTTTACACGGTAATCAAACCTGCGTTTAACCCCGCCAAAACTTTGCAAAGCCTCTTTTATAATGGCATTATCAATGTTTAACAGCTGGGCTACCGCTACGGCTGCTGTTGCATTTTCTACATTATGCAAACCCGGTATGCCTAACACAGCATTACTTAAATACGACAAAGAACTCGCTACATCAAAATAAAAATCGCCATCATGTATTTCTACATTTTTGGCACAAAAATCTGCTTCTAAATTTACAGCGTAAGTGTGCCTCTTTACTTTGAGCGATAATGTGTTATCAACATTTTTCTTAACAATTAAATGCCCCTTGGCATTTACCTGATTTGCAAACATGGTGTACGACTCGTGCATATAACTCACATCACCATAAATATCTAAATGGTCGGCATCAACGCTGGTAACAACGCCTATATAGGGGTGTAAGGTTAAAAAGGAACGGTCGTACTCATCGGCCTCAACCACTACAAAAGTTGTTTCATCAGGTTGTTTGTTTCCTAAAAGTAAATTGGTGTTATAGTTTTTGGTAATACCTCCTAAAAAAGCGTAACAGTCAAACCCGGCAGTTTTTAAAATATGCGCTACTAAAGATGATGTGGTTGTTTTACCATGTGTGCCGGCTACTGCAATGGTTTTAAATTGTTTGGTTATTTCACCTAAAACCTCGGCACGTTTTTTCAATGTGTAGTTTTCTTTTTGTACAAACACAAATTCAGCATGCTCTTTTGGTACGGCAGGGGTGTAAACAATTAAAATATTTTCTTTTTCATATTCGGCCAGCAGGTAATTCAAATATTCCACATTTTCATCAAAATGTATATCTATGCCCTCTGCTTGTAACTCACTGGTAAGTGTGGTGGGCGTTTTATCATAACCTGCTACTTTAATACCATAATGATTAAAATAGCGAGCCAGTGCACTCATACCAATGCCACCAATGCCCAAAAAATAAATAAGTTTATAATTAAACAGGTTCATTTATCGAAAAATTATTTATAGCCCACTAATTTTAAAACCTCGTTTGTAATAACTTCTGCCGCATTTGGCAAAGCCATTTTTGCCATGTTTTGTTTTAGCTCTTGTTGTCTTGCATCATCGGCAATTAGCTTAACAGCCTCGTTTACTAATTTGCTCGATGCTTCAGTATCTTTTACTAAAATGGCTGCATTTTTATTTACTAACGACATGGCATTTTTAGTTTGATGGTCTTCCGCAGCTGTAGGCAAGGGAACTAAAATGCAAGGCTTTTGAATGATACATAATTCGGAAATGGCGCCCGCACCCGCACGTGATATTACACAATCGGCAATAGCATACGCTAAATCCATTTTAGTAATAAAGTCTACCGCTTTTATATTTTTATCAGCAAACGGAGTTGTTTGTTGTTTGGCAGTTTCAAAATAAACTTTGCCTGTTTGCCAAACTAACTGAATGTTATTATCAGCTAACTGTTGTAAACCTTTAGCCATAGCCTCGTTAATGCCCTTGGCACCAAGGCTTCCGCCAACTACTAAAATTGTTTTTTTATTTCTATCAAGCCCAAAAAACTGTAAGCCTTCTTCTCTTTTATCGGCAACCTGTTGCAAATCTTGCCGGACAGGGTTACCTGTTAGAATAATTTTTTCTTTCGGAAAAAACTTATCCATGCCCTCATAAGCCACGCAAATTTTACTGACTTTTTTAGAAAGTATTTTGTTGGTTATACCCGGATATGAATTTTGCTCTTGTATTAATGTTGTAATGCCTTTTGATGATGCCGCACGTAACATGGGGCCGCTGGCATAACCGCCTGTGCCTATAACAACATTTGGCTTAAAATCATTTAATATTTTGCGCGCTTTTAAAACACTTGATATAACCTTAAAAGGAAAAGATAAATTTGAAAGCGTAAGCTTGCGTTGTAAACCGCTTATCCAAAGGCCAATAATTTTATAACCTGCGGCAGGAACTTTTTCCATTTCCATTCTGCCTTCGGCACCCACAAATAAAATATCTGCATCGGGTACTTGTTTTTTTATTTGGTTAGCAATAGCCACTGCCGGAAAAATATGCCCGCCCGTGCCACCGCCACTCAATATAACTTTAAGCTGTGGCAAGTTCGCCTCCTTTCTCAGTTACAACTTCTTCTTTGCTGTCATTATCGTAAACCTCACGACTAACACTTAAAATAATACCAACGGCAATACTGGTAAACCAAATAGATGTACCGCCCATACTTACCAAGGGCAACGGCTGGCCGGTTACGGGAAATAAATTAACGGCAACTGCCATATTTATCATAGCCTGAAAAACTAAGCTAAAACTTAACCCTACGGCCAATAAGCCACCAAAAGTTTTTTCGGCCTTTCGTAAAATCCGTATCGACCTGAAAAATAAAATAAGATATAAAAACAAAAGTGATAGCCCCATAAGGGAGCCATACTCTTCTATAATAATAGCATATATAAAATCGGATGCTGCTTGCGGTAAAAAATTGCGCTGTGTACTATTGCCCGGACCAACCCCAAAACCATATCCGCGGGCTATAGCTATTTTAGCTTGTTCTGACTGATAATTACTTTTTGAATCGCCGCTTGTAAAGTTTTCTATACGAGCTTTCCATGTAGCACCCCTGCGCATAATATCAGGCTTAAAATAAATAACTGTACCAAAAAGTATTCCGGCCAATAAACCTGTGCCAACAATAGCGCCAATAAATTTTAAAGGCACCCTGCCAACAAACATAATTAGCAGGCAGGTAAAAAATAATAAAGCGGCTGTAGAAAAGTTTGCCGGAAAAATCAACGCGCAAATTATTCCTACAGGAAGAAGGATGGATTTTAAAATAACTTTAAAATCATCTAACTGGTCTTGCTTAATAGTCAGCATGCGGGCTACAAAAACAATGAGTGCGAGTTTTGCAAAATCGGAGGTTTGAAAGGTTAAACCAATACCCGGAATTTCTAACCAACGATTTGCCTCACCGGCACTAACACCTTTTAGTAGCGTAAATAATAAAAGCGGAATAGATGCAATTAAACCAACTTGCGACAGGCGCGAAAAAATTTTGTAATTAAACTTATGTACCAGGTACATAATTACAAAACCCATCAGGCATATTAACCCGTGCTTTATTAAAAAGTACTCGGTATTACCGCCTTTTGATTTTTGCGCCAACGCGTTACTTGAGCTGTATACTACTAATATAGATACAATGGTTAGTAAAAATACTACCATCCAAATAACACGGTCGCCCTTTATATAATTAGTCAGTTTCAATGTAAATTTTTATAGAGAACGTACTGATGATTTAAATTGAGAACCACGGTCTTCGTAATTTTGAAACAAATCAAAACTTGCGCAGGCAGGTGATAATAAAACCGCATCACCTTTTTTACCAAGTTTGTACGAGTAAGAAACCGCTTCGTGCATTGATTGTGCTTCAACCATGGTTTCAACAACCGATGAAAAATTTTCAATTAATTTAGAGTTATCAACTCCTAAGCAAACAATTGCTTTTACTTTACTTTTTACTAAATCGTAAAGTTGTGTATAATCATTTCCTTTATCAACGCCACCCATAATTAACACTACTGGTTTGGTCATGCTTTCTAAGGCATACCAAACAGAATTTATATTTGTAGCTTTTGAGTCGTTTATAAATTCGATGCCGTTAATAGTGGCAACAACTTCTAAACGGTGTTCTACATTTACAAAATCGCTCAGGCTTTCGCGAACGTTTTCTTTGCGCACATCAACCAGGCGAGATGCTATTGCAGATGCCATTGAGTTGTAAACATTGTGCTTTCCTTGTAGGGCTAATTGTTCTATGGTCATGGTTATAGGGTTTTGGTTTATATTTATGGTTATTTCGTTTTCGTTTAAATAAGCGCCGTCTTGTTCAATTTTTTGCTTAATAGAAAAGGGATAGCGAGTTGCTTTTGGGTTTACTTTTTCTAAGTATTGCATAATGCCGTCGTCATCCACACAATAAATAAAAGCGTCATCAGCTGTTTGGTTTTGCGCAATGCGCAATTTTGAAAGCGCATAATTCTCAAACTTATATTCGTATCTATCCAAATGGTCGGGCGTAATATTTAAAAGAATGGCTATGTCTGCTTTAAAATCATACATGCCATCTAACTGAAAGCTGCTTAATTCAATAACGTAATAATCAAAATTCTCTGTAGCCACCTGCCATGCAAAGCTCTTGCCTACATTACCCGCCAAGCCTACATTATAACCTGCTTTGGTAAGTATATGATAGGTTAGCATGGTTGTGGTGGTTTTACCATTGCTACCAGTAATGCAAATCTTTTTTGCGTTGGTATATCTGCCTGCAAACTCAATTTCAGAAATAACTTTAATACCTTTTGCTTTTGCCTTTTTTACTAATTCAGCTTTATCAGGTATGCCGGGGCTTTTAATTATTTCGCTGGCATTTAAAATTTTTTCTTCAGTGTGCAAGCCTTCTTCAAACGCAATATTTTTTTCCTGCAACACGGCTTTGTATTTTTCTTTTATCTCACCTTTGTCAGATATAAATACATCAAAACCCTTGGCTTGCGCCAGAATTGCAGCACCCACGCCGCTTTCGCCACTGCCTAATATTACGATGCGTTTTTCCACTATCTAAGTTTCAGGGTTACAATGGTTAATACAGCCAACATGATTCCGATAATCCAAAAACGTGATACAATTTTTGATTCGTGTAAACCTGTTTTATGATAATGATGATGAAGAGGCGCCATTTTAAATAAGCGGTTGGCTTTTGCATACTCTAAGCCGTGTTTCTTTTTTCTGATTTTAAAAACAAACACCTGCATTACAACCGAAAGGTTTTCTACTAAAAATATTCCGCACAGAATAGGGATTAAAAGCTCTTTACGAATAGCAATGGCAAACACGGCAATAATTCCACCCAAGGCTAAGCTTCCGGTATCGCCCATAAAAACTTGAGCGGGATAAGAATTGTACCAAAGGAAGCCAATGCAAGCACCCACAAACGCCGCAATAAAAATTACCAGCTCGCCCGAGTTTGGTATGTACATTATGTTGAGGTAATCGGCAAACACCATATTACCCGATACATATGCCAAAATACCCAGTGTGGTACCAATAATGGCTGAAGTGCCTGTTGCCAAACCATCCATGCCGTCGGTTAAATTTGCGCCGTTAGAAACTGCTGTTACAATGATGATTACAATCGGAATAAAAATTATCCAACCCCATTTGTTGCAATCGTTGCAAACCCATCCAATTAAACTGTTGTAATCAAACTCGTTGTTTTTTACAAACGGAATGGTTGTTTTTAATGTTTTAGTTTCTTCAATGGCGTACTTAGGTGCTTTATATTCGTTGCCCTGGTTTAAGGCCATATCTATAGAAGTAGATTTTGGCCCGCTTGAATAAACACGTTCTTTTATAGTAACTTCCGGATTAAAATAAAGTATTACGCCTACAAGTAACCCAATACCAACCTGGCCAATTACTTTAAACTTGCCTTGTAAGCCCTCTTTATTTTTTTTAAATACTTTAATGTAATCATCTAAAAAACCTATTAAACCAAGCCATACGGTTGATACCAACATTAATACGATATACACATTGTGAAGTTTGGCAAATAATAAAGTTGGTATGATGATAGCCGAAAGAATAATTAAACCGCCCATAGTTGGTGTGCCTGCTTTCTGTTTTTCGCCGGCTAAACCTAAATCACGAATGGTTTCGCCAATTTGTTTGTGGCGGATAAAATCAATAATGCGTTTACCAAATACCAAAGAGATAACCAAAGATGTAATTACTGCCATAGCAGCACGAAACGATATGTACTGAAACACACCTGCACCCGGAAAATTATAGGCTTTATGAAGCCATGTAAACAAGTAGTAAAACATTATACGTTAAGTGTTTTTAAGGTTTCTTTTAAAATTTCAAAATCATCAAACGGATGCTTTACACCTTTTATCTCCTGGTATTTTTCGTGCCCTTTGCCGGCAATTAAAATAATATCGCCGGGTTTGGCTAATGAACAGGCCGTTTTTATGGCTTCTTTTCTATCCGTTATACGTAATGTTTTTTTTGCGTCAACAGGGTCAACGCCTTTTTGCATTTGATTTAAAATTTCTTCAGGGTCTTCACTTCTTGGATTATCAGAAGTGAGAATAACCTTATTGCTTAACTGGCAGGCAATGTGCGCCATAACGGGGCGTTTAGCGGCATCTCTATCTCCGCCGCAACCCGCTAATGTTATTACTTGTTCATTGCCTGTTCTAATTCCTTTTATAGTTTCCAACACATTTTTTAAAGCATCGGGGGTGTGTGCATAATCAACAATGCCAATAATACCCGACTCTGATTTTAAATACTGAAACCTTCCTTCAACCGAATTTAAGGTGCTTAACGCGGTAAGTATATTAGTGGCATCTTGCTTTAATAAAACAGCAACGCTATAAACAGCTAATACATTATACGCATTAAACATGCCTATTAGTTTTACCCAAACTTCTTTGTTATCAATATTCAGTAATAAACCATTCAAATGGTTTTCTATAATGCGGCATTTGTGGTCGGCCGGAGATTTAAGCGCATACGTTACACGATGGGCTTTGGTGTTTTGCAACATCACCATTCCATTGGCATCATCTTTATTGGTTAAAGCAAAAGCTTCTTCGGGTAAATTATCGAAGAAAGTTTTTTTAGCTTTTATATACTCATCAAATGTTTTATGATAGTCT
>DATFTU010000187.1:0-8364 GCA_035261565.1 Bacteroidia bacterium | reverse complement strand
AATAAAGTTACATCCGGGTAATAAAAACGCACAAAATCATTGTCAGGCAGGTTTTTATAAAATGCCTTCGACTCATCAACTACCAAAACTTTTTGCTCTGTTTTATCGGCATTGCTAAGCCATATCATTAAAGCAAAGCCACTGGCTACTAATACAGGGCCCAGTATTGACATAACCAAAAAACTTCTTTTTCTGATTCGTTCAAAATACTCGCGCCAAATAATTAAAAGTGTTTTATTCATTTATAAATTTTTTATTCGGTGTAATTAGATTGTGTTCCAATAACCTGTTGCTCGTTTACTTTAGCAATAAAAATATCGTTCATGCTAGGTATAACTTCCTTAAATGAGTTTATTTCTGCGACTTGCATTACAGCTTGTAACAAATCATTAGGTTTATGTGCACCCGCTAATTTTATGCGTACATCATGTATATCGCCATCGCTTGTTTTTTCAAGTAATTCGGCACCTGTCCACATAGCGTTGGTAAAACCCATTAAATTACCTTTAAAATTTATATCGTAAATATTTGAGCGGTGTGCCCTGCGTATATCTTTTACCAAACCATCTAATATTTTTTCAGACTTATTAATGAGAGCAATATTATCACAAAGCTCTTCAACCGAACCCATGTTGTGCGTAGAAAATATAACAGTAGTGCCTTGTTTACGTAATTCTAAAATTTCATTTCGTATCAGGTTAGCATTAATGGGATCAAAACCACTAAAAGGCTCATCAAGTATTAAAAGCGTTGGTTTATGAATTACGGTAACAATAAACTGAACTTTTTGCTGCATACCCTTACTTAACTCTTCAACCTTTTTGTTCCACCAGCTAACCATTTCAAATTTTTCGAACCAAATTTTTAGCTCGCGCATGGCATCGGCTTTGCTCATACCTTTTAAACGCGCAAAATATAATGCTTGTTCGCCAACTTTCATTTTTTTGTATAAACCGCGCTCTTCGGGTAAATAGCCTATGTGCGCAATATCGGCAGGGCTTAACTTTTTCCCATTCAATAAAATTTGTCCTTCATCGGGCCCGGTAATTTGGTTAATAATACGGATTAAAGATGTTTTGCCTGCACCGTTTGGCCCCAATAAACCAAAAATGCATCGTTCGGGCACATCTAAGCTAACATTTTTTAAAGCTACATGTGTAGCGTAACGTTTGGTTACGTTTTGTACCGATAATAAACTCATAGCTACAAATGTACTATTAATTGAAAATCAAGAATAAAAAAACAGCCTTTGTATGAACAAGGGCTGTTTAATTAAATGGCTATTATAGGTTAGGATTTTAACTTACTAAGTGCGTTTATTAAATCTTCAACCTGCTCGGCACTTATTTGTTTGGCTTTAATTATTTTATTTTTGTCTAATAAAAATATGCGTGGTGTGCTGTATATATCAAACTTAACTTTTAAGTCAATTAAATGCACTCCGTTATACACGTTTACCCAGTTTAACTTATGGTCGCGAATAAACTTTTTCCATTTTTCAACCTCAAAATGGGTATAAACACTATACACTTCAACACTTTTACCTTCGGCTTTCAGTTTGTCATAAATTTCTTTAAGCTTTGGTATTTCTTTTTGGCAGTGGCCGCAGTCTACATCCCAAAAAACAACTACGGTATAGTCGGCCTTTACACCATATAACGGTACAAATAATTTTTGCAAGGTGGTATAGTTATCCGAAAATACCGTTGTAAGCCTTTCACTATTGGTAATAGTATCCATACCCAGTTTTTTAATGGTTTTGGCACCTGTAGTATCAATCATATTCATTTCTGGGGCTTTTTTACCCAGTAAAAGCGGTTCTAAAATATCACCACGCTCAATTATTTTATTATTTGTTTTTTCATCAACCCAATAAGCTTTATGGGTACGGTAGTACTTGTTAATCATATCAACAAACACGGCATCATGCCCCATTATTTTTGAGTCTTCGCTGGTTTTTGTTAAGTAATAAACAGTGTATTTAAACATTTCTTTATCGCCACCGGTTTGTTTTACCAACCAATCGGCGTATTTTATTAAAGTATCAGGAGCTTGTATCAATGTTTTTTCGAAGTATGTTTTTAATTTATTGGCGTATAATTTATTTGTATGTACTGTGCCTTCATCATTTAACGGTATACCATCCCAATAGTGTTGCACAAAGTAATTATACTCCCACGTAGAATCTTTACGCCCGTTTGGTGCTTTAGGAGCAGGCGGAACTTCTACATCGTTTTGTAAACGAATTATAGTGCTTAAATACGTGTTTGGGTTTTTAGCCAAATACTCTTTTTGGTATTTTTTAATTTCTTCAAAATGCTTGGTTTTGTTTTCACGAATAAGCTTGGTAGAATCCGGGTCTTTGCGCTTTTTTATATCCTGTTCAAATTCGTAAGCTTCTTTATAGTTAGTTGACATAACTACTACAAATTGCCTGAAATCTTCGTTAACCGATGGGCCGGTAATTTTCATGTTTTTATACATGTCAACCGTATCAGTAACAATCGACATTTTTTGCTGTTCGGTTATAGGTAAATCAAAATAAATGTAGCTTTTATTGGCTCTAAGTATCGAATACAAACCTTTTTCTAAAGGCTGCTTGCCCTTAAAGGTAAAAACACCTTTTTTTACTACGGCAGTATCTACATAATATTGGCCTTCCCATCTGTATTCAGTTAAGTAACATACGGTATCTTTAATACCTTTAATGTTTACTTTAATTTCGTAACCGCTTGTGGCAGGCGTTTGCGCTCTCAAATTAGCTGCTGCTATTAACAGAAAAAGTGATGATATTATTTTTTTCATACTGTAATAATTTTTAGTCGTGCTTACTTATCAAAAATTAAACCAAATTTTTAAAAAGCCTTTAAATGTACATATTTTTTACTTTTTAAGGTCTTCAATCATTTTTTTTAGGTTCCCTTTATATTTTTTGTTAAAAACATACTCTAATGAGTCAGAAAGCCCATCATATCTATGCAAATCCACAAAAAAAGAGTTTTTTGAAGTAAGGATTTGTTTAGAGTAATTTTTAAAACGATTAGGGTAATTTAATTTTAAATGAAAACTGGCGGCATATATTTTTGCAAGCATATCCTCTTTTAGCCGTAGACGTTGAAGTTCATTTATTTTTTCTGTCGAATTATATAAAACCTTTAAAGTTTCATACCCCTTTAAAATAAAAGCATTGTAAACCGAGTCGTCTTGTGTGGTTTTTACAAATCTATTTAACTCACCCGTATCACTCTGCAAAAACTTTAAGGTCGCTTTACGGGCTATAAAATTGGCCAGGTTTTCATTTACATCAACACTGCTGGGGGCATAATAAGTTGCATGAAACAACTCATGGAAAAATAAATTTGCCATTCGCCCTTTTGATTTCACCAGCATGGATGATAAAACAGGGTCGGGTAACCAGCCAAGGGTACTCCAGGCACTAACTTCAGATATATCGGCGTCATAACCCTGAGAATAAATTTTTAGAAACTCTTTTTCAGCACCGTTTCTGTTAAAAAAACCTTTGTAGGATACTTTGCCCACAATTGGGAATTTCCATTCATAAGCCTCAAAACTAAAAGGTTTACAGGCTGTAACAATCCATAAAATAGGCTGGTTATGCTGGTTAAAATAACTGGTAAAATTGTTGGTTGGTTTGTAGCCCAAACTATCTACCGAATATTTTTTTATTTCTTCTATCAGTAAAATTTTTTGTTTTTCTTCTTTACTTATTTTATCCGATTTTAAAACATCACTTATTTTTTCGGTATGTAAAAGCAGGTTTACTTGTCCGTACGAAACTTTTATCAGGTATAATGCTAAATCGGCATACAGCATTAACCAAATAAAGCAGCCTATGGTAATAAAACTAAAGAATAATCGTAGTTTCATCTAATTACTTATTTTTACCGACATGTTTTTTATTTTCTCTAAGATACTTGCTTTTTTAATTAGTCCGCTAACCTGGGTATTTACTTTATGCATTATTGCTTTTTTTGCTAAAAATAAAATCCGTCAAAAAAGATTATGTATTGCTGCTGTTATTGTATTATATGTGTTTTCTAACCCATTTTTAGTAGATGAAGCTATGCGCCATTGGGAAGTTATAACACCCGATTTAAAACCCACTCAAAAATATGAATACGCTATTGTTTTAGGAGGAATGACTTGGTACGACGCCAGGCAAGATAAACCTCAGTTTTTGCGTGGAGGCGACAGGCTTTTTCAAGTTTTGCCCTTAATAGGCAGTAAACAAATAAAGAAAATACTTATTACAGGAGGATCCGGTAGTGTCAGCCACCCCGAAGAAAAAGAGGCTGCCATTATAAAAAGATATTTAGTAAGATGTGGTTATCCGGATTCAACCATTATTATTGAAAACGAATCGCGCAACACACGTGAGAATGCCTTATTTACAAAGCATTTAATGGATAGTTTACATATAAAAGATTCTGTTTTATTTGTTACCTCTGCTTTTCATTTGCGTAGGGCAATAGGTTGTTTTAATAAGGCAGGAATAAAAAACATAGTTGTTTACCCTACTGACAGATACAGTGGCCCTCGTAAATTTGAGATAGGTCATTTATTTATACCCGATCCCGAAATGCTGGAAGAAAGTACCTTACTGATGCACGAAATGATGGGCTGGCTGGTTTATAAAATTAAAGGGTACTGTTAACTAAGCTTCTATTAGTATATCATTGCCGCATTTAAAATGTTTTTGCGGGCAGGTTTTATACCCATGTAAGCCGCAAGGGCGGCAGGGTGGGGCAGGAACGGCTTCAACCGTTTTAGAATTGTCTGATAACGGATAAAAACCAAACTCTTTTACGGTACTGCAAAAATAAGCTGTAATATTTGCGTTTACGGATGAGGCTAAATGCAAAGGGGCCGAATCGTTTACATAATTCATATTGGCTTTTGCCATTAATGCGCATGAATCTAATAACGATAATTTGCCACAAAGAATTTCAATATTTAAATGTTTAGATGCAGCTTTAATTTCAGTACACAAAGCCTCATCGCCTTTGGCACCTAATAAATAAATAGTGGTATCAACAGTAATCAAATTACAGAGATCAACCCATTTATGTTTTGGTAATTGTTTGGTAAACCAAACTGATGCCGGTGCCATACAAACAAAAGCTTGGTTGGTGTATTGGCTTACTTTTTCAATATTAGCTACAGAGGGGTATAATTTGGGTTTAGAAAAATCGGCATCTATATATTTTTTTAATAGTAAATGATTTCTCTGTACCTCGTGCGAGCCATCACCTATAATATGCTTAACCTTATAGGTAAATAAAAATGATAGTGGGTTTTTATCAAAGCCAGCTGTAATTTTTGCTTTTGATAAAGTGGTTATAATACCTGAACTGGCAAAGCGATGTAGGTTTATAAGCCAGTCAAAATGCTCTTTGCGTATCTCGGTTATAAGTTTAAAAAGGTTTCGCAGTTTGTTTTTTTTCTTATTCCAAACCCAAATTTTTTTTAAATAAGGGTGGTTTTCAAATAAGGTTTCATTACCATTTCTCACTAAAATATGTAACTCAGCTTGCGGAAATTGTTTGTGTATAGACTCTAAAGCCGCACTTGCCAATATGGCATCGCCAATAAAGGCCGTTTGTATAACCAATATTTTGCTGAAAGAAATCAATTAATAAACAGGTTATCTATTAAGCGTATTTTACCTGAAAATATTGCGGCCAGGCAAATTGTTTTTTGTGCATGTATATCAGTTACAGTTTGTAGTGTATTGGCATCGCAAAATTCAATATAATCAGCTTTAAGCAAAGGGTTGGCAGCAACTTCAGCTAATAACTTGGTTTTCACATCCATCAAAGGTATAGATTTACTAAGTATTTTTGCCTCCTGCATTAGTTTAGGTATTAAAGAGGCTGCTTTTCTTTCTTCTGCACCCAATAGTGTATTACGGCTGCTCATAGCCAGGCCATCAGGCTCTCTTAAAATATCGCAGGCAACAATTTCTACTTTAAGGTGTAATTGTTCTACCATTTTCTTAATAATCAAAACTTGCTGGTAGTCTTTTAAACCAAAAAAAGCTTTATGTGGCTTTATAATATCAAATAAACGGCTTACAACTTGTGCTACACCATTAAAATGGCCCGGGCGGTGCGCACCATCCAAAACCTTGTCAATTGCGCCAAAATCAAAACTGCGGGTGTCTTGCTCAGGGTATATTTCTTCTACCGTGGGCATAAATACCATATCACAGCCTGCACCCTCAAGCATTTTAATGTCAGCTTCAGGTGTGCGGGGATAACGAGCCAAGTCATTTTTATCGTTAAACTGGTTGGGGTTTACAAAAATGCTGCAAACAGTAATATCGCAGGCTTTTTTACTTTGTTCTATTAAGGATATATGGCCTTTATGCAAAGCACCCATAGTAGGTACAAACCCAATTTGCTTGCCGGCATTTGTTAATTTACCTTCAAAATCCCTGATTTCTTGTATGGTTTTGCAAATAATCATCTAAAAAGCAACAAATCTATAATAAGACTTTGAAAATTGGATTTTTTTTTCTTAATTTTGTAGTACACTACTCATAACATAAAAACTATTTATGAAGAAAAAAGCTAAAGTTCTTTTCGTATCACAAGAGATTTTCCCTTACTTAGAGGAGACTCATATCAGCAAAATTTCACGTCACTTACCGCAGGCCATTCAGGAGAAAGGCAAGGAAATTCGCGTATTTATGCCAAGATATGGAAACATTAATGAGCGTAGACACTCATTGCACGAAGTAATTCGTTTAAGCGGTATGAACCTTATTATCAGCGACAGCGACCATCCGTTAATCATAAAAGTTGCCTCTATACAATCAGCACGTATGCAGGTATATTTTATTGATAATGATGATTTCTTTAGTCGTAAGCACGTTTTAAAGGATGAAAAAGGCAAACAATTTGACGATAACGACGAAAGAGCCATCTTTTTTGTACGTGGCGTAGTAGAAACCATTAAAAAATTAGGTTGGCAACCTGATATTATTCACTGTCAGGGTTGGTTTACCGGCTTTATGCCATTGTTTATTAAAAAGGCATTTAACGATAACCCTATGTTTGCCGATACTAAAGTGGTATTCTCTTTATTTGAACAAGACGAATTTACAGGTACTTTAGATAAAGGTGTAGCTAACAAACTTGTTTTTGATGGCATTACCGCTAAAGATGTAAAACAAGTTAGCGACCCATCTTATGTAAACGTTTGCAAACTGGCTATTGATTATAGCGATGGTATAATTTTAGGTAGCGAAAAAGTTAACCCTGAGTTAGTTAAACATGCTAAAAAATCGGGTAAATTAATGTTAGGTTACAAAACTGAAACTGAATATGTGCAGGCTTACAACGAGTTTTACGACGCCGTTTTAGAAGGTGTTGAAGAACTTGCATAGTAAGCAATTAGATATATGTCTCACACTCATTTTTCCAAAAAAAAAGTTTGGATAACAGGAGCCTCTTCAGGAATTGGAGAGGCTTTGGTTTTTGAACTGGCTAAGCAAGGTGCACAAATTGTACTATCAGCCCGTAATGAAAGTGCTTTACAAGCTATTGCACAAAAAACAAACCTAAGCCCCGAAAACTATTTAATTATTCCGTTTGATTTGGCCGATACAAGCAAGGCTGATGAGTATGTGCAGCAAATAATCCAAAAATTTGGGCGTATAGATGTTTTAATTAATAACGGAGGTATGAGCCAGCGTGGCGAAGCTGTTGCCACCACAAATTCAACCGAAAGAAATTTATTTGAAATAAATTATTTTGCCCAAGTAGCCCTGGCTAAAGCTGTGTTGCCTGTAATGATAAAACAACAAAGCGGGCAAATTACAGTTATTAGCAGTATTGCCGGTAAGTTTGGTTTTTATTTGCGTTCAACATACTCGGCAGCTAAACATGCTTTGCATGGTTATTTCGAATCGTTGAGGTTAGAAGTTGAAAAAAATAACATTCAGGTTTTATTGGTTTGCCCCGGTAAAATTAAAACCAATATATCAAACAACGCGGTATTGGTCGATGGAAGCAAGCATGCTAAAATGGATGAAAGCCACATAAATGCTATGACTGCCAATGAATGCGCCAGGCAAATTATTACAGCAATAGAAAAAAACAAACACGAAATTTTTGTTGGCGGGAAAGAAATTTTTACCATTTACATAAAAAGATTTTTCCCAAAATTGTTTTATAAAATAATTAAGAAACAATCGCCTTATTAAAGCTATAAAGAGTATCTCGCCAGCGGTGTAGCACTTAAATCACAATAATCTTTCTGCAAATATTTAAAATAGCCTGTAACAGCTATCATGGCTGCATTGTCGGTACAATACTCAAATGGCGGAATAAAAATTTT
>DATFTU010000186.1:0-3463 GCA_035261565.1 Bacteroidia bacterium | reverse complement strand
TAATTGTCGCCTTCTTTTCCATAAACAATAATATTATGGGCATTAAAATGAAAACGGTACTCTTTTGGGAAATAAGTTAAGTAATATACCCCAACCTGACAACCAACAGGCCTATTAGCCTGTAATTGCTCATCTAAAAACAATTGGGCTTTTTGAGGCGATCTGAATTTTTTACGCACTACCGGAATATTTAAAGCATTACAAGTGCGTTTAAAAATTAAACCGGGTAAAATACGGAATGCTATAGCCGGGCCATTATTTATTTTTAAAAACGGAATTTGTATATAAAATAAACCTGCCCCAATACCAAAAGCTAAGGGCTCTGTTATTTGGCTAATGCCCGCATGCCTTAATAAATTGGTTGTAACACCGTTTTCGCAATGTGCCGCCTGTAAATGAGTAAAATCAACTTTCATTAAGGTTCATTTTTTTTAAATTGTCTATACTCACATCAAACACATCGGCGTATTTCTGTAATTTTTTATTGCTTAACTTATTAAATACGTTTGGTTTTAAATGGCGTTTAATTTGCCATTGCCAAAAGCCTGTGTAAGCTGCAAGGGTTGCATGATCCATTACTTTACTTTCAATAAAATAAAGCAGAGGGCTAACCTCGCCTTTAAGGGCTTTTCGCCTGGCATCTTCGGCACGTTTGTATATATCATCCCAGGTTATGCCAAGGGCAGTAGCCTTCACCTCCCAACCGGTACTTAAATTGGTACTGTAATTCCCTTTTTCATCAACAGCATAACAAACTTCTTTAGTAAAGTTTTTAAGCGAGCTGGGGTCTTGCGGAACTTCTGTTTTTTTCATTAACTATTTATTTGGTAGTGCTTAGCCCTAAAAAATATTGCTTTTGTTTTTTTATAAGTCCTGATAAAAACGGGGCAAACAAAAGCCGGTAAATAAACAACACAATAGGCGCTACAATAAACAAGGCAATAATTAAATAATATTTAAAAAATACAAGCGTACGTTTTCTGTTTTTCGATTTTTTTACCAGGTTACCCCAAATGGCAAATAGTTTTTTTGCGCGCCCTTCTACAAACATTAAATTGGTTTTTACTTCAATAGCTTTGTTGTTAACCAATTCTTGTTGCAAGGTATCAAAGTTGTTTTTTTCTACATGCTGTTTTACAATTTGCCCGAATGTTTTAGTATTTAAAATATCTTCATCAGCCACACCGGGATTCGGAAATATGCCCCATAGCTTATCTTTTTTACCCCACAGCATCCAGTATAATATGGTTACTGCGCTTACCAAATTGGTATGCTTATCAACCAAAGCAATATTGCCTACTAATTTTGCACCTGCTTGTTTTAGCGAATCTTTTACCCGTTCGTGTGCATTAATCCACATATTACGTGCGCCAATTATGGTAACAACAGGTGTATTTGGCAACACTTTTTTTAAAACTTCAGTTTCTAATAGTGAGGTTGTAGGAATACTGGGCGATAAAAACCAAGGCTGATAGCCCAATACAATTAAATCGTACTCGGTTTCTTTTACTGTAAAAGGCTGTAATTCGGTTGGCTTGCTTAAAACACTTTCGGGCATGGCATCAAAAAAGCTATCACTGCTCCAAGGGAAGGTAAATTTTGTAACCGGGTTTACGCAAACTTTTTCTACCGAAAAGCCTTCAGTTTCAAAAGGCAGTAAAAAATTGGTTACAATATCACCTAATTGCCCCGTTTGTGTGTAATAAATAGCCAGTATTTTTTTACTCATTTAAATTATACAGTGTTTTAGATTGCTTGCTATACCCTAAAATTGCTTGCTGAATAATAGGGCTAAGCGTTTTATAATTTTTACGAATATAAAGGTTATCTTTTTCTAAAGCGGTATGGTAACCTAATATTTTTGGTGCATTTTCCTGTATTATTAAGCGTAAAAAATGGTACTCGGTGTTGGTACTATCTTTTTCTAAAGCACTTTCCAATTTTTGTTTACCTGTTTTAAATGTATTTAGTTTATCTTTTTTATTGCATACAATGCCTGCTTTTTTTAATAGCAAGGCCCCTTCGTAAGCCTGTTTTTCTTTTATAGATGAGTTGTGTACTACATTTAATTGTTGATTTATTTTTATGCTATCATTACCTTCCATAACCTGATAAAAAAGAGCTTTATCAAACTTTTGACCGGTGTTTTGCCCCACTAACGATACACTAAACAGCGTGCATAAAAAAAAAGTAAAATTGCTTAGTGGCATTTAATATATTGTAAGTTTGCAAAACTAAGCATTTATAAAATGAACATTGCACTTTTGGGTTATGGTAAAATGGGCAAAGAAATTGAGCAAATTGCCCTGCAAAGAAACCATACCGTAGTTTTAAAAATTGGCAGAAACAATATACATGATTTAACTCCTCAGCAATTAAAACAAGCCGATGTAGCTATTGAGTTTAGTACGCCTGATGCAGTTGCCGAAAATATTTATACATGTTTTGATGCTGATTTACCCATAGTTGCCGGAACTACAGGCTGGTACAATAGGTTTGATGAAATAAAAACAACTTGCTTAAAAAACAACCAATCACTTTTTTATGCAACCAATTTTAGTCTGGGCGTAAATTTATTTTTTAAAATGAATGAGCAAATAGCTAAAATGATGAATAATTTTAGCGATTATAAAGTGGCCATGCAGGAAATTCATCACATTCATAAACTGGATAAACCAAGTGGAACAGCCATTACCACAGCAGAAAGAGTGTTGGCTAATTATCACCAAAAAAATAAATGGAGTATAGAAAATGGTATGGATAAAAACCTGTTTATTGATGTAGTGCGTACGGATGAAGTACCGGGTACACATACGGTATCCTATACATCGGCGGTTGATGAAATTTCTATTACGCATAAGGCATTTAACCGTAAAGGCTTTGCGCTGGGGGCTGTTTTGGCTGCTGAATTTATTCAGTATAAAAAAGGAGTTTATACTATGAGCGATTTATTAAATTTATAAGCTAAATAACTATATGATTTTAAAAAACGATAAAAAAACAATTCGTGCTTGGACTTTTTACGACTGGGCAAACTCGGTTTACCCTTTGGTAATTTCATCAGCCATTTTCCCTATTTTCTACGAAAAAGTTACTAAAGATGGATTAAACGGGGTTATCCCTTTTTGTGGTGGCGAGTTTATAAACACAGCTTTTTATGGGTATGTAGTGGCTGTATCTTATTTAATTGTGGCTTTTTCATCCCCCTTACTATCGGGTATGGCCGATTATTCCGATGGTAAAAAGCGCTTTCTTCAGCTTTTTTGCTATTTAGGTTCTGTTAGTTGTATCGCTTTAAGTTTTTTTAGTACCGAGCATATTATACTAAGTATGCTTACGCTAATGCTTGCCAGTGTGGGTTACTGGGGTAGCTTGGTTTTTTATAATGCTTATTTACCTGAAATAGCCGACCCCAACCAGCACGATAAAATTAGTGCCCGTGGTTTTGCTATGGGGTATGTGG
>DATFTU010000185.1:0-3264 GCA_035261565.1 Bacteroidia bacterium | reverse complement strand
CCAAGCAAACTTTAGTATTTGAAGAAAGTGTGCTCAATAATTCTTCCAGTAAATTAACATTACGGTACGGTGTTTCTATAAGCCATTGAGATTGTTGGGCAGCAAGCCTTTCTAAATTGCGAATTTTTTGCTGGCGTGGTGTTTTATCTTTAGGCAGGTAACCGTTAAAAGCAAAATTTTGCCCGTTTAAGCCCGATGACATAATGGCCATAATAATAGAAGAAGGGCCTGTAAGTGGCACCACTTTTACATTATGAATATGCGAGAGCTTAACAATATTAGCGCCGGGGTCGGCCACACCGGGACAGCCAGTTTCGCTCATTAAAATAACTTTTTTGTGTTGCTGTAAAGTTTTAAAAACTTCGTCCGTTTGGGTTTCAGTGGTGTGTTCGTTTAACTCAACAAATATTTTTTCATCAATATTAAAATTTCTATCAATGGCTTTTAAATAACGGCGCGCCGTTTTTAATTCTTCCACAATAAAACAAGTACAACTGTTTATAATTGAAATATTGTAAGGGGCCGTCATGGCCAATATATGTTCGTTACAGAGTGGTGTGGGCAACAAATAAAGGGTTGAGCTCATTTTTTAGATACTATTTTATCTGCGTTTATAATTAACTGTTTATCGTCTATCATTTGGTTTATGCAATCCATTACATCTTCTTTTCCATATAAATATAATAGACTAACCAAATTATTTAATTCATAATTTTTATGGTCGAGCACTTTTAGTAACTGCTCTTTTATTTGCGCAAATATGGCAGATTTATTTTGTTTATTTTTATTTAAACACACATCGCAGGTGCCGCAATCTTCAAAATTAGTTTCGTTAAAATAATGAAGTATTTGGCGGCTACGGCAAACACGCGCGTTCTCTACAAAATCAATAACCGCTTTTATGCGTTGCTCGGCTTGTTGTTTAAGCGTATCATAATGCTCTTTTGAGATGGAAAGAAAAGCGCTATCAACCCTGGCTTGGGTAAAAACAATTTTAGGTAAACCGGTTTGGGCTATATAATCTACTATTTGAAGTTTATGCAGCATATCTAATGTTTTTTTTACAAAAACTACATCTGCTTTAATGGCTTTGGCAATTTTAAATTCGTTTATAACAACATACTCCTCAAACAAGCCTGCATAATTGCGCAGTAAGGCCTTTATAAAACTATCTAATTGCGGGTTTTGTACCTGAAAATTATACAATTCGGTTTTACCTACTGTAAAATGAACTTTGGCAGGTTGATAAGCAGCATCAGTATAAGAGAAATAATTTTCTTTCTCTAAAAACTTTACTGCATTGTAAATTACTATGGGATGCAATTTAAACTTAGCGCTTATTTCATCTAAACTAAAGTCAACGCTTAACCCCTCGCCTGCTCCAGTAGCAATTTGATAATAATTGCAGATGGCCGAATAGGTTTGTTTTATATGCTCGATTGTGGGGAAAGCCTGTTGTAATTGGTCTTGCAGGTTAATAATATCCGACTGATGATATAGAGTTAGCGCATACGCTATTTGCCCATCTCGCCCCCCGCGCCCTGCCTCCTGAAACCATGCCTCTAAACTATCAGGTAAATCTAAGTGTGCAACAAAACGTACATCGGGTTTATCTATGCCCATACCAAAGGCATTGGTACTAACTATAATACGCTTACGGTTATGTATCCAATCGCTTTGCTTTTGGGCACGTTCGGTTGCCTCTAAACCTGCATGGTAAAAATCGCTGCTAATTTTATGCTGGTTTAAAAAATCGGCAATTTCTTTTGTTTTTCTTCTGTTGCGCACATATACAATACCCGTACCTTTTGTTTTAACGCAAAGGTTTAGCAGGGTTTGCAGTTTGTTCTCATCTTGCTTAATGTGGTAATGCAAGTTTTGTCGTGCAAACGACGTTTTAAAAATTTGCGGATTTTTAAACTCCAATTGCTTACAAATATCATCAGCCGTTTTTTGTGTAGCAGTTGCTGTTACTGCCAACATAGGTACATCAGGTTTTAACTCGCGAATTTTTTTGATAGAAAGATATGCCGGACGAAAATCATAACCCCATTGCGAAATGCAATGCGCTTCATCAACCGCAATTAAATTAACTTTTAAACCGGGCAGCTTACGTAAAAATAATTGGGTTTGTATTCTTTCAGGAGAGATGTATAAAAATTTATAGCTGTTATGTATAGCGTTATTAAAAGTGGTTTCAACTTCTCTAAAATTCATAGCAGAAGTTATAGCTACAGCCTTAATGCCTTTTTTTTGAAGTTGCTCAACCTGGTCTTGCATCAAAGCAATAAGCGGAGATACCACAATACACAAACCATCAGTTGCCAAAGCGGGAATTTGATAGCAAACCGATTTGCCGCCCCCTGTGGGTAATAAAGCAAGTGTATCGTTTTTGGCTAAAACAGATTTAATGATATCTGCCTGCATGGGCCTGAAAGCATCGTGCCCCCAGTATTTTTTAAGTATTTCAGAAATTTCCACTAAAACCAGCTATACCGTTTATCAGTTCTTTGAGGGAATTTTTTGCCTAAGCCATAGTAAAACCCAAAACCAAAGTTAATAATGCCTGTAGCACTGGTTTGCTTTAACCCGGTAAGGCTGGTAACATCTTGTAAAGCAATATTGGCAGGGTTAAAAACAGTTGGCATATAATTGTAGGATAGGAAAATGCCAATAGAAAAATTTTCTTCGATAGCAAAGTTTAAACTGTACTCAGGCTCAATAAGCATGGAGTTAAAAGTAAGGTTTAAGTTAGTTTCATCTTTTGGGTTTACAACTCCTGTAAATATGGAAGAATTATATCCAATGTTTACAGCAAAAGTTGAAAAAACATTTTCGGTATGATATTTATTATAACCCAATTTAATATACCCAGTGTACATTTGCATTTTGGTATTTAAATCTAAATTATTTACCGGGTTGGGTATGGAATTTAATCCTAACAACCCATCTTTAAAACCAAGGCCCGCAAAAAAATTGTTAGTCAGCCTTATATTAAAAGAAAGATTCATTTCATAAATACCCCTAAATTTTTCTCGAAAAACAGCATTTGAAACCGGCGCAGGCAAAGTGGTAGAAAAACGGACAGAAAATAAAGACTCTTTAAAATCAGTATGCACTCGGCGCCTTTCTATTGCAGCATCGTAATCATCAATATCTTGGTCTTGCGCCGTAGCTACAAAAACAAATAAGGCAAAAAATACTGTGTAAAAAAAGTGCCGCATATTTTTACTAAAGATAGCACTAAATTTTTTTATAGGAAAT
>DATFTU010000184.1:0-2890 GCA_035261565.1 Bacteroidia bacterium | reverse complement strand
AAAATTTACCGCTTTCTCGTTGCGAACTGTACCACCACAATCAATAAAGTGTTTAGTTACTTGTCCCACCTCTGTAACGTGGAAATGCTGAGGAACAGTTGTTCCGTTGGGTAATACAAAAGTCAATTCTTTTGCATTAGGCAGTTGTTTTTTTAAGTCTGATAGTTTCATGGTTTTGTTTTTTTAGTTGTTATTAATTAATCGTTAAATACCGATATATAAAATCAAATTTTTTTAACAGCACTTATTTTTGTTCGTATAAGAACCAAAGAATGAACTCAAATACGTTTTGGCATTCTCCCATTCTTTTTCATCTATACAATAGCACACTTTCACGCCATCAATATCACCCTTTATTAACCCAGCTTCTTTTAATTCTTTCAAATGCTGTGATACAGTTGACTGTGATAGTGGTAATTCATCTACAATATCGCCACAAATACAAGCTTGTTTTTTAATAAGCACTTGTAGGATAGCAATACGTGCTGGATGTGCCAATGCCTTAGCGTACTTGGCAAGCTTATTATCTTTAATTGTAAATTCTTCAGTTTTTGTAGTTCCCATCATTCAAATATATCGCAATATTACGATATATATTTTAATTGGCAAAATTAATTTTAAAATATCCACTTTTCTCCTGCTCGAAAAGTTGACTTTTACTATTTAGGTCATTTTATTTGCACGTATAGATTAAATAATCTTTTTTATATCTATTTAATAATATCTGCTACACCAGATAAACAAATTCCTTTAAAAGGATTGAAAACCACGCGAAAAGCTAAGTGTAGATAGCTTTTTAAGTGGTTTTTTCTTTTTACAAAAATACGGGTGGAAGTCCCAGCATGTATATAAGACTTTTAAATAAGTCGCCGGACGTGAAACTAAGCATTGCTATAGGCACGATGATAACATGAGGTGCAACAAAAACCTAAATTGTATGCACTGGAACAATTAAAAGTTGCCAAGGTCTCCGGGTGTAATTTTATTATCAAAATTCAACTAATTACAATAAATGTCATCGTAGCTGACAATACATATTAAATGCTACATCTTTAAATGTTGGTGTGCTCTTTCCAAAACTTGTGAGCCCCGACAGCCGTACATGGGGCAACTCACGAGAGAAAGTATTTGGTAGATAGGCAGGTTGCAAACATTTTAGGGGTAGGGGTTTGCAACTTGTTTATCTACCTCCAACTAAACAATCTTCTCAAGAAAATATATGTGGGTATTACTATATCATAGTAACTCATTACAATAACACATTTCGTACACAAATACATAAAACACATAAATAAGTAATACACTAACTGGTACATAAGGTGCTAATACAATCCAGATATAGCTGAACTTATTTTATAAGTGAAAATAAGGCCTACAAAGGTTTTTCATACAAATAGCTTCCCTTTCCTTCTCCAATTTAATAAAAAAACAAACAGTATTTGAGCAGGTTTTTTGGAACGAGCCTGTATTCGTTCCCATCTTTGTTTAATAAATAACAAATTAATTACAAAATGAAAATCAAACAACCAAAAAAATTAGACATACAGAAGGTACTTAAAAAATTAACAAAGAAATATAGCGCTGGTATAGAAGGGTACTGGCCTATTGCTGAAAATCACATTGATGAAATCCGAGGATTAGAATTTGAAGAAGAATTATTTCTAAAAAAACAGATGGCTGAGCACTTAGGTGTAATTCATCGAAATGGTTTAACAACCAGGTAAAAAATAAATTAAACACCAGTGAAATGAATACAACAATTAGCCGTAGTATAAATTATGGCAACAAACTAATGCCATTTTTCTTTACGGGAGGGACAATGAGCGAACAGCAACACAAGCTAAGAGACTGTGCGAAAAAACTTTCGATTACTCCAGAAAGGTACCTTGATTACTTGGAATATGTCAATGAACATCCAATTGTCGGGCCAATTGGCAAAACCCTTTTCGTTAAAGAAAATGTCCATCGAAAAGTGGAGAAATTATTCGATAAACAAACGGAGCCGGTAAATGAGGTGAATGATGAAAAGGACTTTAAGTTGGTACAGCATCAAATCGAAAAAAAACTAAGAAAGGATTTTACAATTTCAAATAAAAGAAATACTGCAAAATTCTATTCCCCAGCAAAAGTAAAAGAATGGGAAAGTTTAGTTCAGGAAATTAATAAATACTTTAGGGATATACACTTTATAGATGAAAAGTTAGGCATTGAAACAATATATGCTGGGTTCTTAAAACATTATAAATTCAATTATGACCCTTTACAGAAAATACCCGTTTTACGGTTTAAAAAGCATTCCAGATATGGCCATGAATTATACTTGGAATTTTTTATAAACCAAGATTTAAAAACGGATGGAGTAAAAAATCTTAAAAGAAAAATTTTTAGGGTATCTGGCGACTTAAACAACATTTCTGATGCAGAAAGCTTATATACTTATGTAATTCGTTTTGCATTTTCTATTTTTCTTAAAATAAAGGCCGGCTACTACGTAACATATACTCCAAACGTTCGGTCAATGAAATTTTCGGAGATTGAAAAACTGCCAATTGGCAAACATTACTTAATTCCAACCCTATATGCGTATTTGGAACACTTTTATGAGAAAAGAACTTATAAAAAAGGGCAATATGATACAATTAAATCTGATTTGAACACTTTAGTCAAATATATCCATAAGCTACCCAGAAAATTACCAATTGATTTAACTAAATTGGAACATACCGTCAAATTTCTCGATTTCGATAAGGTTTCAGGCATTAAATTTCTCGAATATCTCCAAATTAATAAAGATACTAAAACAGGGGAGCCGATTGTTGGAATAACCATTAAAAATATCTTTTCGAGTTTAGGGAACCTAATGAACAAAGTTAAAGAATACAGAAATGAT
>DATFTU010000183.1:0-4419 GCA_035261565.1 Bacteroidia bacterium | reverse complement strand
AAACCGATAATGCCCATATTTATGAAATAAAACCTGCAGGCTTATTTGGTTTGTTTGGCGCGGCTTTTACTCTATCAAAAAATAATGCAGAGGTGGCTATCTTTATTAAATATACAAGGACATATGATACTTTCCTTTAAGGGGGAGCAAGATTATGTACTAAAAAAAGAGCCATTTTTAATGCTAAGTACGTTATTGAAAATATCAATGGAAAAGAAATAATACGGCTTATGCCCAATTTTGATTGGAACAAACTAAAATATAGCTACGATATAACCCATGAAAATAAACCCAATATTCTTTTGGTTTTAGCTGGTATGTATTGTTCTAATTATTATATAGCGATGTCGGGCGAAGCTATAATGCCAACCATATAGATATATGAAAGCAAAAAAAACAAAAATACCTTTTTTAATTAATTCGGTCGTTACATTTTATTATTATAAATAATGAAATTCCTATTCCGGTTTTCATTTGTAAAAATAGTTTTTTGCATAAAAAACATCTTGCAATCAACGTATCCTATTTAATTATTAGATGCGTTTTTTGTTTATGGTCCTTAGCTTAATATAAAATATACATCTAATACAAATTAGCAATCTTAGACAGTTCCAAAGGTTTTTTAATAATGATTTTTCTGCCAATAGTTTCTATTAAATCTTCCTCTTTAAAATCGTGTAGCAGTCTTACTAAAGTTTCTCTGGCTGTTCCAACAAATTTTGCCAAATCACCCCTTGATAAATCCAATTCAACTGGTTTACCATCTTGGTTTTCCTTTTTATACTTATCCCGTAGTATCAATAAGCTTAAGGCTAATCTTTCTCTTACCGTTTTTTGTGCAAACACAGCCAAACCATTCACTAAAACACCAAATTCATGGCTCATTACTTTTAGCAAACGATTTGATAAAACGGGAGATGTTTGCACAGCCAATAAAAAATCATCTTTGGGTATAAAAGAAATAGTTGACTCTTCTAAAGTACTTGCTGTATCTACATATTTTTCTTCGCTGATTAAAGCGTGATAGCCTAATAATTCACCTTTTTTATAAATATAAAAAATTTTCTCGCTACCATCTTTGTCTGTTTTATATTTTTTTACTTTTCCTTTTTTAATATAATAAATGCCGGTTGGATAGCCTCCTTCTCTAAATAAACTCTCACCCTTCTTGTAAGTATGAGTTACCATGTTTTTGTTTAACAAAGTCAAATCACTTTCCGGCAATCCTTCTAAAATGGAACTGCTGTTAAAATTGAATTTATCAAAAGGAAAATCTATGCTTTGCACTTGATATTTAAAATGAAAAGGTACAGCAAAAGTAACAATTTCAAAAACTTCCTCTAAAAATGTGACTTAAGTCACATTTACACCTAAACTAAAATCACAATTACCCCTCCTTTTAAGTCAAAGTTATTTCAGATAACTCAAGATACCTTTGCTACCAAACTTATAAGCATGAATTTACTGGACAAGTTAAAACTTAAAAAAGGGCCTTTAGGAGAACATGCTCATTATGCCCACGGATATTATACATTCCCGAAACTGGAAGGAGAGATAGGTCATAAAATGCTTTTTAAAGGCAAAGAAAACTTGGTTTGGAGTTTGAATAATTATTTAGGTTTAGCCAATCATTCTGAAGTGAGGAAAGCTGATACAGCGGGTGCTTCACTTTATGGTTTGGCTTATCCAATGGGAGCTCGGATGATGACGGGTAATACTAATTTACATGAGCGGCTGGAAGCCGAGCTTTCCATTTTTGTAAAAAAAGAAGATACCTATTTGTTGAATTATGGGTATCAAGGAATGATTTCCATCATTGACAGTATCGTTGACAGGCATGATGTAATTGTTTATGATGCCGAGGTTCATGCCTGTATTATTGATGGAATTAGGTTACATGCAGGCAAACGATTTGTGTATGCTCATAATGACATGGCCAATCTGACTAAACAATTAGAACATGCTAAAACTGTTACAGATAAAACAGGAGGTGCCATTTTACTTATTACCGAAGGAGTTTTTGGCATGCGTGGAGACATGGGTAACCTAAAAGGTATCGTAGCACTTAAGAAAAAATATGATTTCACTTTATTAGTGGATGATGCACACGGTATCGGAGTAATGGGAGAAACCGGGGCTGGTGCAGGAGAAGAACAAGGTGTTCAAAAAGACATTGATTTATACTTTGCAACTTTTGCAAAATCCTATGCTGCTATTGGAGCTTTTGTTTCAGGGAACAAACAAATTATAGACCATCTCAGATATAATATGCGTTCACAAATATTTGCTAAATCACTTCCCATGCCATTAGTGTTTGGTTTACTGAAACGATTGGAATTAATAAAAAAAGATGGTGGATTCAAAGAGCAATTATGGACAATTACAAAAGCCTTACAAAGCGGTTTAAAATCAGCAGGGTTTAATATTGGGAATACAGAAACACCCGTTACACCAGTATACTTAAACGGAACAATTGCAGAAGCAACTGAATTAGTAAAAGACCTTCGAGATAACCATCGTATTTTTTGCTCTATGGTAGTTTATCCTGTTGTACCTAAAGGCATTATAATTCTACGTTTAATTCCTACGGCAGCACATAACTTGGCGGATGTAAAACGAACCTTAGAAGTATTTACTGAAATAAAAGAAAATTTAGAAAAAGGAAAATATGCTCGTAAAGAGATGAGCATAGCTTAAGCTGTTATTCTATTATAAAATCAATTTAAAACTTATAATTACATGAATGATAAAAAACAAGAGTATCTTGAAAAAGTTGGTTTAGCAGGAGTTAAAGAAGCTTTTTGGAATTTAAGTGTTCCTTCATTGGTTGGAAAAACATTGTTGTTAGAACAAGGATCACTAACCGATACAGGAGCCTTGGCTTGTGATACAGGTGAATTTACCGGCCGATCACCCAAAGATAAATTTGTTGTATTTGATGAAAATACTAAAAAAACTATTTGGTGGGGAGATATAAATAATAAAATCTCTATTGAAGCTTTTCAAAAAATTAATGAGCGAATGAATGCCTATTTAATAAGCCGTGATGTTTATATCAAAGATGCCTATGCCTGTGCATCTGACAAGTATAAACTAAACATTCGCGTCATTACAGAATACCCCTGGCAAAACCTATTCGCACACAATTTATTCTTACGACCAACAGCTACCGAGCTAACTAATTTTACTCCTGAATGGACAATTTTATGTGCACCCGGATTTAAAGCAGACCCTAAAATAGATTTTACACGAGCTCATAATTTCACCATTATCAACTTTACATTAAAAACCATTTTAATTGGTGGTTCGGCTTATACCGGTGAAATTAAAAAAGGAATTTTTACGGTTCTTAACTATCTACTCCCTCTAAAACACAAAGCCTTATCCATGCATTGTTCTGCCAACATTGGGAAAGATGGAGATACGGCAGTTTTCTTTGGTTTGTCGGGAACAGGTAAAACAACTTTGTCTGCGGATTCAAACCGCAAATTAATTGGTGATGATGAACATGGATGGGATGAAGATTCTGTGTTTAACTTTGAAGGAGGTTGTTATGCAAAATGCGTAAACCTAAGTCAAGAAAAAGAACCACAAATATTCGGTGCAATAAAGTTTGGCACTTTATTAGAAAACATTGAGTTTAAACTGGGTACTGAAACAGTGGATTACGACAATGTATCTAAAACAGAAAACACAAGAGCGGCTTATCCTATTGATTTTATTGAAAATTCAGTAGAGCCTTCTATTGGCAAAACACCAAAAAATATTTTCTTTCTTACAGCAGATGCCTTTGGAGTGTTACCGCCTATTTCCAAGTTAAATGTTGGGCAAGCCATGTATCATTTTATTTCCGGTTATACAGCAAAAGTTGCCGGAACAGAAGCCGGAATTACAGAACCTCAAACAACCTTTTCGGCTTGCTTCGGAAAACCATTCTTACCACTTCATCCAACACAATACGCCGAGTTATTGGGTGAAAAATTAAAAGATTCTTCCATTAATGTATGGCTTATAAATACAGGATGGACGGGCGGTAGTTACGGAACTGGCGAACGAATTAAACTAAGTTATACCCGGACTATGATTACTTCCGCATTAAATGGGGAATTAAGTAAAGTGCAATATAAAAAGCATGAAATATTTGGTTTATTGATGCCTTTGGAGTGCCCTAATGTGCCTTCAGAATTATTGAATCCATCAAGAACATGGAAGGATAAAAATAAATATGAAGAAACAGCTATGAAATTAGCACAAGCATTCCAAAATAATTTTGAACAATATAAAAATGCCGCTAACGCAGAAATAATCGCAGGTGGCCCACAAATCAATGCAGTTGAAAAAGAAACCAAGTAAAAAAGACACTGTTTTTAATGGATTCCTTGTGATGCGTGATGGAGAAATAATCAAGCTTGAAAAAGG
>DATFTU010000182.1:0-3730 GCA_035261565.1 Bacteroidia bacterium | reverse complement strand
ACTAAAAAAATTATACACGGTATCTACGACGATGAGGTACCTTTGTTAGAGGCTTGCAAGGCTTTAAAAACAGCCGGCATCAAAGTAAAAGATGTTTTTACACCGTTCCCCATTCACGGTATCGACCCCATTGTGGGTGTGCCTCGCACGCGCTTGGCAATTTGCGCGTTCATTTATGGTTTAACCGGTATGGGCTTATCTACATTAATGATGTGGTACATGATGGTAAGCGACTGGCCTACCGATGTGGGTGGTAAACCAAACTGGGCTTACTATTTCAACATTCCGGCATTTATTCCCATCACGTTCGAGTCAACTGTATTTTGTGCAGGCCACGGTATGGCGTTAACGTACTTATTACGTTGCATGCTAATTCCCGGTGCACGCGCTAAAAACCCTGACCCACGCACTACTAACGATAAATTTATGGTTTACCTTGAGCTTACCGATGACCAGGCTACAAAAGCTGATGCCATCTTACGCACTGCCGGTGCAAGCGAAGTAAATTATAAAGGAACAGTAACCGAAAAATTAGCGTACTAAAAAGATAAATTTTAAGAGATGAACTTTACAAAATTGATAAATCTTAAAACACTAACAGTAGGGGCTGTTGCCGGTGTTATGGCTTTAGGCCTTACATCATGCAGCAATGCGCCTAACAGTCCTGGGTATGAGTATATGCCTGATATGTACCGCTCTCCGGTGCTAAAATATTATAACACCTACAACATTGGTAAAGATACACTGCAAAGTGCCATGAAACCCGTTGCAGGTACTATTGCGCGTGGTTACATGCCTGGCATACCTGCCGGTATGGATTACGAAAAAGCAGGTACATATCTTAAAAACCCAATCTTGTTTAGCGATGCGGTTTTAGCCGATGGGCAAGCTATTTACGGTAAATTTTGTGTACACTGCCACGGCGATGCCGGTCATGGCGATGGTAAAGTGGCTTCGCATCTTCCGGGCCCTCCTCCGGCTTACGATGGTACATTAAAAAACCTGCCCGAAGGAAAAATATTTTACACCATTACCAATGGTAAAGGTATGATGGGTTCTCACGCAAGCCAGCTTACAGTTGAAGAGCGTTGGAAAGTGGTTTACTACGTGCAAAAATTACAAGGTCACACGCCCGGGCAACCAATGGCAGCTGATTCGGTAAAAACAGCCGAAGTAAAAGAGGTAAAGAAAGAAGACACTAAAAAAAATAAGATTTAAGAGAAACGCGATATGAGTAATTTAAATTTCACATTCCCGCAAAAAGTAAAAACCTTTACCTATGCCCTTATGGCCGTTGGTTTAGTGTCTATCATTGCGGCGTTTATTATGGATAAGCCTGTTGTAGAAGATGAGCATTATCATCACACACGTGCTTGGGCTAATATTTTAATTGGTTCGTTCTTCTTTATGGCAATTGGTTTAGCGGCAGCTTTCTTTTTAGGATTACAGTATGCGGCCGAAGCCGGTTGGGCAACCACCGTAAAACGCGTTATGGAAGCAGTTGCCTGGTTTTTACCTTGGGGCTTAAGCCTTATGATGTTAATGTTTATCCTGGGCCAGTTTGGTTTCCATAACTTATACGCGTTCTTCAGCCACGAAACAATGGCACACGACCCCAAACTAATGGCTAAAGCCGGGTATTTTGGCTGGTTCTGGTGGTTACGCACAATACTGTATATGGTTGGTTGGGTTTACTTTACGTTCAAACTTCGTAAAAACTCAATCGATGCTGATAATGCAGCCGCAGGCGATAACTCACTACACTGGAAAAACGTAAAACTGGGTGCTTGGTTTATGGTATTATTTGCTGTTACGTCTTCTACAGCTTCATGGGATTGGTTAATGAGCATCGATATCCACTGGTTCTCAACCCTGTTTGGTTGGTACGTATTCTCTGGTATGTGGATTAGCGCCATCATCTCTATCACTTTAATAGTTGTTTACTTACGCAAACTTGGTTACTTAGAATTTGTAACCGAAAGCACAATACACGATTTAGGTAAATGGATGTTCGCCATCTCTTTCCTTTGGACGTATTTATACTTCTCTCAGTTTATGCTATACTGGTATGCCGATATACCTGAAGAGATTGTTTACTTTCAACAACGTTGGGAAAACTTCAAACCACTTATGTGGACAGTATTCTTCATCAACTTTGCTTGCCCCATGATTATGTTAATGAGCCGCGATAGCAAACGTAATTTCTGGTTTGTAACATTTGTTGGTTTCGTAATCTTTGTTGGCCACTATTTAGATGTGGTTATGATGGTTATGCCGGGCACAGTTGGTAAAAACTGGACTGGCCTTAGCTGGATGGAAATTGGTACCTTCTTAGGCTTCTTAGGTTTGTTCATCAATGTAGTGTTTACTAACCTAAGCAAACGTCCGTTAATGGTTAAAAACCACCCTTTCTTAGGCGAGGCTTTACACCACAGCGTATAATAATTAATTAATAAGTGAAGAGATAAAATAATTAAGTAGAAACAAATTAAAAACAAAATATAATGACACTGTTGTACATACTGGCTTTTATTTTGCTGTGCATAGCATTAAACCAACTGTTTAAAGTATTTGAATTATCGCGCGATTTACGTGGAGAAAAACTCTATAAAACAAACGATAGCGATAACAAGTTTAATGGCCGTGCTATGTTGTTATTCGTTATTTTATTTTTTGGTTTTTTCCTTTGGCAGTTAGACCAATACTGGTACCGCGTGTTGCCAAAATCAGCTTCTGAGCATGGTAACAAAATCGATGCCCTTATGATGGCTAACTACTGGTTAGTAATTGTAGTGTTTTTTGTAGTTAACGGTTTTCTATTCTATTTCGCCTGGAGATACCACGGTAAAAAAGATAGAAAAGCCGAATACATTGTACACAACAACAAATTAGAAATGATTTGGACAGTTGTGCCTGCTATCGCCCTTGCATTTATCATCATCTTCGGTTTAAAATACTGGAACGAAATCATGAAACGTGATAACGACCCTAACCCGGTTAAAATAGAATTATACGCTAAACAATTCGATTGGACTGCACGTTACGCAGGTAAAGACAATCAGTTTGGTATTGATGATTACATGCAAATTGACGGAAGCAACCCGGTTGGTTTAGATACCAACGATGCACGTTGCAAAGATGATATTTTGGTGAAAAACGAATTTCACTTACCTGTAGGTCGTGAGGTTGTTTTCACTTTCCGCTCACGCGATATTATTCACAGCGCGTTTATGCCGCACTTCCGTGCACAAATGAATTGCGTGCCTGGCCAGATTACAACCTTCCGCTTTAAGCCAACAGTTACAACGGCCGAAATGCGTAAAGAAGCGCACGTACAAAAAAACATTAACGAAATTAATGCCATCCGTGCAAAACGCAACGAAGACCCAATTGAATTTGATTACCTGTTACTATGTAATAAAATATGTGGTGCATCGCACTACAACATGCAAATGAAAATTGTAGTTGAAAGTGAAGCTGATTACAATGCATGGTTAGCAAAACAAAAAACGTTTAAAATAGCGCAGAAATAAAATTTAAGTAAACATTAAATAAAGGCAAATGGAACACAACGCACACGCCGGAGTATTAGAAGGACACAACTTGCACGATCACGCGCACACGCAAGATCATGGCGATCATCACGAAACATTTGTGAGCAAGTATGTATTTAGCATGGACCACAAGGTTATCTCTCGCCAGTTTTTAATTACAGCAGTAATTATGGCGG
>DATFTU010000181.1:0-2646 GCA_035261565.1 Bacteroidia bacterium | reverse complement strand
GTAAATATTGTCTGCTGTAACTTTATCGGTCATAATAGTAGCCGGGTTACTATTTATAAGTGTAACCTCAATGCCTTCTTCGCGCAGACTTTTAGCTGATTGAGAGCCCGAATAGTCAAATTCGCATGCTTGCCCAATAACAATAGGGCCTGAACCAATAATTAGAACGGATTTTATAGAATTATCTTTTGCCATAGTTTAAAATTAGGCGAAGTTACTTGTTTGATGGGTTTAAAGAAGGTATGTAGATAAAATGTTTATTAATATTAGAAGTGTTTTAATAAGTGTCAGTCATTAGCTACCTTGTTAAATTAAACCACGAAATATTTTTGTTTACTTTTGTTTTTTAACGATATCAACTCCAGTAGTAATAGTAAAATGAGCCTTATAATTTATGGATAAGCGAAGGGTTTATTTCTCTAATTTAAACGGTTTGAGATTTATAGCAGCGTTTTTAGTAATTATACATCATATAGAACAGCTAAAATATTTATTTAAACTCCCTAATTACTGGGAAACTATTCCGTTTATAGAAGTTATTGGATATTTAGGAGTTGTTTTATTTTTCGTGTTAAGTGGTTTTTTAATTACTTATCTTTTACTAGCCGAAGAGCATACTTTTAAAACAATAAGTGTACGTAAATTCTATATACGCAGAATGCTCCGTATTTGGCCTTTATATTTTTTAATAGTCTTTCTTGCTTTTTTTATTTTACCTAATATTAGTTTTTTTACCCTACCTGGCCCTGAATATACAAAAGAAGCCCTGCATGGTGGTTTTCTATTGAAACTACTTTTATATCTTGTTTTTTTACCAAATCTTGCCGTATCGCTTATTGGTACAATTCCGTATGCTGCGCAAACTTGGTCAATTGGGGCAGAAGAGCAATATTATTTGGTGTGGCCTGTAATTTTAAAGTATTTTAAAAAACATAAAATGGTACTAATGTTTTGTATTATTTTTCTGTATGTGTTTGTTGTAAAAATGACAGAATCTAATTATACTGATTTTATTCCTAATAAAGCCGTTGTTAAAGCATTTATATCGAGTTTTAATATTGATTGTATGGCTATTGGCGGCATATATGCAATTTTACTGTTTCAAAAACACAGAGCCCTTAAAATTTTACTTAATAATTACTTTTTTTATTCAGTTTTATTAATTGTTATTGCTTTATTAATTGGCGGTATTACTATACCATACCTTAATGCCGAATGTTATGCACTTTTATTTGGTATTATTATTTTAAACTTTGCCGCTAATGATAAAATAAAAATATCTCTTGAGAATAAAGTTCTTAATTATTTAGGTAATATTTCCTACGGACTGTATATGTATCACTCTATCGGTATTGTTTTAACGTTGGTTATTTGTAGGCAACTTAATTTTGTAAGTAATTGGCTATTATACCTACTAAGTTTTATTTTCACCATAATTTTAGCAGGCCTATCATACAAGTATTTCGAAATGTTTTTTTTAAAATATAAAGACATGTTTTCGAATATAGTTAGTGGAAACAATAATAAAGAATAACAATTAAACTATTGGGTTACATTTGCGGCGCTTTTAAAAACTATGCAGGCTAAAAACACTAAATGGATAATTTTATTTTTACTGGCTTTGGTGTGGGGCAGTTCGTTTATTTTAATGAAACGGGGCTTAGAAGCTTTTAATAGTGGGCAGGTTGCTGCTTTGCGTATAAGCATTGCATCTCTTTTTTTGGTTCCGTTTTTAATAAAGCACCGCAATATTAATCTTAAAAAAAATTGGCAAGGCTTGGTGTTGGCAGGCGTTTTTGGCAATTTAATTCCTGCATTTTTATTCACTAAGGCAGAAACGGGTATTAGCAGCAGCTTGGCCGGTATGCTAAACGCCCTTACCCCTTTGTTTACCGTTATTTTAGGGTGGATTGCCTTTAAAAACAAATCTAACCGTATCCAAGTAGTGGGTATTTTAATAGCATTTATAGGGGCTTTGCTTTTACTATCAGGCGATAAAAACCCTCAACAAAGCGGGCTTTTTTATGCTTTTTTGGTTATTTTGGCAACACTTTGTTATGCCATAAGTGTTAACTGTATTAAGCACTTTTTAGGCAATGTTAATTCGGTGGCTGCCACGGCATGGTCGTTTGCCTTTATTGGCCCGGTTGCATTGGCTTATCTTTTTAACACTAATTTTATTGAAGTTATGCAAACTAACCCTAAAGCCCTGCCAAGTTTGGGGTATATCAGTATTTTGGGTATAGTGGGGTCTGCCTTGTCGGTTATATTTTTTAACTATCTCATAAAAATTTCGGGGGCGGTTTTTGCGGCCTCAAGTACCTATATAATACCCATTGTAGCTGTTGGCTGGGGCATGTTTGACGGAGAAATTATCACTATTATACAAATAGCAGCCATTTTTGTGATTTTAGGTGGAGTTTGGCTCATAAATAAGCCTAAAATTTGATTTTGTAGAATAAAATTTATTTTCTACATTTGCCCTCCCTATAAAAAGGGTTTAGGTTATTAAGCCTGAATAAGATAAACATTAAAAAAATAAATTATGTACGCAATTGTAAAAATAGCCGGGCAACAATTTAAAGTGGAACGTGGATTAAAAGTTTACGTTCACCGCCTACAGGCTAACGAGGGCGCCGATGTTGA
>DATFTU010000180.1:0-2528 GCA_035261565.1 Bacteroidia bacterium | reverse complement strand
ATCACGAAGAAGAAGAAGAAAAAGGTTCGGTTACACAACAATTAGATAACATGCTTGAGCAAGCTAAAATAGGGCCTGAACTTATTGAAAGCTTAGGTAACAGCATGCGTTCATTAAGCGATAACGCAGGTAAAATTGCAGACGTATCTAACGCTCATTTAGCAACTAACGAATATGTTGATAGCGTAAAAGGTGCTGCTAAAAATGTAAACAGTTTATCTGATTCATACAGCAAAGCTGCTGAATCTTTAATGGGTTTATCTTTATCAAACGAAGCCGGTACTTCATTTGGTGACCAATTAAGCAAAGTATCTAAAAATTTATCTGCTCTTAACGCTTCTTACGAACTTCAGTTACAAGGAAGTAACGAGCATGTTAAAGCTACATCACAATTCTATGATAGTTTAGGTGAGTTAATGAAAAACCTACACGACTCGGTTGACGATACTCGTAAATACAAAACTGAAATATCTTCATTGTCAACTAACCTGTCTGCTTTAAACAACATTTATGGCAACATGTTGACTGCTATGAATTATAAAAATCAATAATTGATACTATTAAAAAAAGGAAAGAAGAAGAATGTAAAAGCCTCTTTTTCTTTCCTTTTTACTAAAAAATATTTTTACTAATTTAAAAAAGATTAAACAATGGCAGGCGGAGGAAAAGAAACCCCAAGGCAGAAGATGATTGGTATGATGTACCTGGTACTTACTGCACTACTGGCAATGAACGTATCGAAAGATATTTTAAAAGCGTTTGTGATAGTTAATGAAGGTTTAGAAACAACTAACAAAAACTTTAATAACAATACACTACGTGTTATGAAGGCTTTTGAAGCATCAAGAAAAGAGACTCCTTCTGCGGGTCCTTTTTATGAAAAAGCAGTTCAAGCTGAAAAAATGACTACGGAGCTTTATGACTATATTGAAAAATTAAAACATGAATTAATTGCAAAAACTGATGGAAACCCAGGTGGCGATACACTAAGACTTCGTTATGTTGATGCAAAAGATAACTACGATAAACCGACACACGAATTATTTGGCGACGATGAACGTAACCCAAGATCGGGCGAGTTTTCGGCAGTAGAGCTAAAAACTAAAATTACTGAAGTGCATGATAAGCTGATAAAAATGCTGGATGATATGCAGAAAAACAAAAATACTATGTTGCTTCAGGGAGATTATGAAAATTTAAAAAAGAAAATTGAAACCCTTAAGCCAGATGTAGGTGACGAAAAAGAGGACGGTGTACCTGTAACTTGGGAAATTTTAAACTTTTATCACTTGCCATTAGCGGGTACAATTACCAACCTTACTAAAATGCAAGCTGATTTAAAAAACGTGGAGGCTGAAATCATTTCTAACTTTGCCGGTGCTTCTGGTAAATTAATGATTAAGTTTAATAAACTGGCTGCAAAAGTTGTTGCTCCTTCAAGTTATATACAATCTGGCCAAAAATATAACGCAGATATATTTATAGCTGCCTCTTCATCTGATTTTACAGGAGATAATATGCAGGTTATAGTTAATCCTACTTCTTACGACACTGTAAAAGGAAGTGTTGACGGTGGAACTGTAGTACCTTTATCATCAGATGGGATGGGTAAATATGAGATTGGTACACAAGGACAAGGTGAGCAAAAATATAAAGGTGTTATTAGGTTTAAACAACCTACTGGCGAATATAAATTATATCCATTTGAACAAAGTTATATGGTTGCTGCTCCATCAGTAGCCGTATCGGCTGACCAAATGAACGTATTTTATGTTGGTGTGCCTAATCCTGTATCGGTTTCTGCGGCAGGTGTTTCTCCAACTGATTTGATTGTTAGCCCTACGGGCGGTGGTGTTAGATCTACACCAAAAGGTGCCGGTGTTTATGAGTTTAATTTTTCGAGTCCTGGTGAATGTGTTGTAAACGTATCTTCAAAAAGCCCAAGCGGCCCATCTAAATCACAAGGTTCTAAAAAATTTCGTGTAAAACCACTTCCTCCTCCTGTAACTACAGTGGGTGGTTTCTCTGGTTCAATTGATATGAAAAAGAGTCAATTATCAACTATTGGTGGTGTTGGTGCTACCGCTCCGGGTTTTGACTTTAAAGCTAACTTTGTAGTACAAGGTTTTGAAATTACAGGTAGTGTTAAAGGACAAACTAAAATTGCAACCTGCACAGGTAACAGTTTAAGTGCCGATGCAAAAGCTATTTTAATGGGTGCAGGCCCGGGCAGTAAGATTTTTATAGACCAAGTTAAAGTAAAAGGCCCGGATGGGAAAATGTGCCCTAACGTACCAGGTGTTACTATAAAAGTTAAAGCATAATTAAATTTTTTAGCATGAAAAACACTTTTTTAATAACCGCTTTTTTGTTGATTGTATCAACAAGTTTGTTTGCAAAGAATAAGTCTTTGTTAAACACAGGTCGTATTTATCCGGCCAGTACATTTACTGTACCCGGTGGTGTTTTTCAACCAGGAGATTATGCTGATGGAATTTATACCAAAGAAAACTCAACCAACAGGCGTT
>DATFTU010000179.1:0-5545 GCA_035261565.1 Bacteroidia bacterium | reverse complement strand
ATCCTTCTTTTTCCAAAGCTGTAATATGGCTGGCTAAGTTTCCGTCTGTTATGTTTAGCATTTCTTTTAAGGCACCAAAATCAATCCAGTCGTTTACCATTAGTATAGACATGATGCCCAAACGTATCCGGCTTTCAAACGCTTTATTTAATTCTTCAAAATAATTTTTCATCGCTCATATTTATAGTACATAACTGTACCATATAGAATATGTAATAACCCAAAACCAATAGCCCAAAATAACAACCCGTAGCCAATATAAAAAGATGCAATTAACCCAAGCACAATTTGGCAAATACCTAAATAACGTATATCGTGCAAAGTGTACTTACTGGCATTTAATAAAGCCAGGCCATAAAATAACAAAGTGGCTGGTGCAATAAGCCCAATTAAACCATGGTATAAAAGTACCAAACAAAAAATACCGCCGGCTGCTAATGGAATAAACAAGTTAATTAAAAGCCGTTTAGATGTGTTGTCCCAAATTGGCTGCCCTTTTTGTTTTGCTTTACGAATAGTAAAAAAACTCCCTGCAATTAACGAAGCAACTAAAACACAAACTGCATTTCCGAAAAAGAATGTATAGAAACTTACATTTGTTTCACCAGTACTTGTATAAGCGGCACGATAATAATCGGCAGAACTAATTTCTAATTTAAGATAGTAATAGGCAGCAGCTGCGCCTGCCAAAGCAAATATGCCGGCAAATACGCCCGATAGTCCACTAAGAGAAATAAAACGTGAAGATCGTTCCATTAAAGAGCGCATCTCCTGTATGGTCTCTAACTGTTCGTTTTGTTGGTTCATAATAATTGTATTAAAAGTACTTTGTGGTACAAAGTTAATATAATTTTTATTCCCGGCAAAATTTTATTTTAATAGTAAAAAGGGAGGAGTGGTTAAAAACTCTTAAATATTACCAATTGCTTTTTGGTAATTAACATTTGCCAGCAAATAATCGTAAACGGCTTTAATGTAATTTTGCTCGGTGGTACTTAATGTTCTGTCTGTATCTAATAAGTTACTATATAATAACGAGCCAATAGTATATTGCTGTTTTTGGTTCTGATAAATAACCTGCGACAACTCATAATTACTTTTAGCGGTTTGCATGTTTTTATAGGAATTGCTTAGCTCAGTAGAAGCTTTTTGGATTTCATAATTTATATCAGATGTTCTTTGTTTAAGCTCTAAATCGGTCTGAGTCGATTTAAATTTGTATTCCTGAATACTATTATAGTTTTTAAAATTAGAGGTTATAGGTACACTTAATTTTAAACCCAAATAATTAAATGGCGACCACCATTGATGCAAACCATAATCAAAGTTGGTATAGGTAAATTGTTGCGAGTAGTTGGCAAAAAAACTAAATGTAGGCAAGGCGTTTTGGCGGGTTTTGCTTATATAAAGTTTATTAGCCTCTTGCTGCAATACTAATTGCTTAATTTCTGTGCGGTTATTAGCATCACCTTTGGTGGCAAGCTGGTCACTTGCTGCAAAAAGCGAGTTAAGGCTATCCGTTAATGAAAGTTGTGTTTCAGCCGGAATGTTTATTTGATATCTGATATTATTTACAGCTAAATCGTAACTTTGTTTTGCTTTTAAAGTTTCGCTTTTGGCGTTTTCATAATCCAGCTTTGCTTTTAAATAATCGTTTTCTATTAAAGTACCTAATTTAAGTTTGCCTTCGGCAACTTGGGCATATTCTTTATAACGTTGCTCATCGTTTGCGGCAATTTTGTTTTGCAAGTCTTTTAGTAACACGTTCAAATACGATTTAACAATTTCTTCTTTAATGGTGTTTTCGTCTTGTTTGTTTTTTTCCTGTTGTTGGGCTAAATTATTTTTAGCAATTTTTACATCAGTAGTAATGGCAGGTTTAAAAATATTTTGGTTAAGGTCTAACCCAAATACCGAAATACTTGTCGCACCAAGGGCTACTAAAGCAGGGTTAGGGCTTATAAAGCCCGCTGGTATATAAGTGGCTTGTATTTGTGGGCTATAACGAGCAGTAGCTGAACCTGATATTTCGGGTATCCATTCTTTTTTAGTTTTGCTAATGCTATTATCGGCTACTGCCAGGTTATATTTTTGAGCCTGAATATCATACCGGTTTTTTAAACCTTCATCAATAGCTTGTTTTAAACTGATAGATAAGTTACTTGTTGGTTGCTGTGCATACACAAAAACCGATGCTACAGATAACAATAATAAAATTACTTTTTTCATAAATTCAATTTCTAATTCGTATTTGTTTAATGGTCGCTTACAGCTTCCAGTTTTTCTCCTTTTTTGTAACGTATCATAAGTATAACAGGGGCACATAAAAGCACAGTTAAGCCTAACATCATAAACCCGTGGTCATAACTCAAAAGCATTTGTTGTTTGGTAACCATATTATCCACCATCATATTAGCAGTTTGCGCAGCTTCGTCTGTACTATATCCTGCCGCTTGAAATGTTTGGGTAAATGATGCTAATCGCTCTGTAGTTAAAGAATTAAAATCAGAAACATTAGATACCATATTGCTTTTTATGTTGGCATTCTGATGGTCTAAGTATATATTTATAAGTGCTACACCAATAGCGCCCCCTAATTGACGCAACATATTTGATAATCCGGTGGCTTGGGCTAAATCTTTACCTTTTAAACCGGCAACGGCTAAAGTTAATATAGGCATCATCATAAAAGCTGCGCCTATACCGCGTAAAATAAATGGCCAAAAGAAATTACCGGAATTCGAATCGGGACCTGCAAACGACATAAGGACTAAGAATGAAGACATCATGGCTAATCCAATAAGTATAATAACTTTAGGGTTTGCACCTTTGGCTACAATTCGGCTAACGGCAATCATACCCACTGCGGTTGACATGGCGCCCGGTATCATAAAGGCGCCGGTTTGTGTGGCTGTCCAGCCTAACGAGAGCTGAGTAAACAACGGAAATATAAAAACAGAACCGTTTATAATTAAGCCCACAATCAGGTTCATAATATTACCCATAGCTAAATTAAAACTCTTATAAAGCCTAAGGTTTACTGCCGGGTAATCAATTAATAACTCACGCGTAACAAATGCTATTAGTCCTGTTATAGCTGCAATAAAAAAGAAAAGTATTTCATCGCTCGAAAACCAGTCTTTTGTTCCTCCTTCTTCTAACACATATTGTAACGAGCCAATACCCACAATTAAAAATATAATGCCCCACCAGTCAATTTTATCTGGTTTAGATACCCCTGCCAAATTTGTTACATAATTCCATGATAAAAACGCGGCAATAAAACCAACCGGCACGTTAATAAAAAATATCCAGTGCCACGAAAAATTATCGGTAATGTACCCGCCCAACACAGGTCCAAACGTTGGCCCCAATATCACACCCACTCCAAAAATAGCCATGCCTGTACCTGCTTGCTTGGGCGGAAATGCACCGATAATAATTGATTGCGCCGTTGATAATAAACCGCCGCCACCTAATCCCTGTATAAAGCGCCAAAATACAAGTGTCCATAAACTGGTAGAAAGGCCACACATTAATGACGAAAATGTAAATATGATTACTGATGCTGTAAAATATACTTTGCGCCCAAATAAATTAGATAACATACTTGAAAGCGGAATTACAATTACATTGGCTATACTATAGGCAGTAATTACCCAGGCAATTTCGGTAGTAGTAGCACCAATGTTGCCGCTAATTTCGCGTAATGATACGTTTACTACTGTAGTATCAATTAACTCCAGTATGGCGCATGATATGGCAGTAATAATAAGTATCCATTTAGCCGCCCCGGTAGGATATACATCTTCCTTTACAGAAAGAGTTTCCTCCTTCTTTTCCGGGCCGGTAGTGTTTACAATATCTTCTTTCTCAATGGTTGCGTCCATTTTTTATTTAACTTTTACTTTCACAAAAGCACTCAGACCCGGAAAAATTTCAGTTGCTTTCTCTTTCGGAAAATTATCAATTGATATACGTAATGGAAAACGTTGTGTTATTTTAATAAAGTTTCCGGTAGCATTATCAGGAGGCAGTAAAGAAAACTTGGCTCCTGTTGCACCTGAGTATGATTGAATTTTACCTGTTAATTTTAAATCAGGATATGCATCTAATTCAATCTCCACTTCATCGCCAATTTTTAATTTATGTAATTGAGTTTCTTTAAAGTTGGCGTTTATCCAATACGTTTCGTTGTTTACCACCATACATAACGCTTGCCCTGCAGATACATATTGCCCTAATTGGATAGCACGTTTAGTAACCACCCCGCTGCATGGTGCAATTACAGTTGCATACGATAATTGCTTTTTTGCCAGGGCAAGTTCTGCTTCACGTTGTTTAATTTGTGCTTTGGCTAAATCAATTTGGTTTTGGTCGGCACTGGCTTGCGCTTTTAAACCTAAAGAAGATGAGGCAGATGATTGTTGCTGGTTAACCGCTTTTTCGTAATCCGATTTTGCTATTTGCAGATTTGATTGTGCGTTATCAAACTGCTCTTGTGTAGCCGCTTTAATTTTTTGTAGTTCAATTATCCTGTCAAAATCCTTTTGGGCTTTATCTAATTTTACTTTTGCTGCTACAATGCCTTGTTGGTTAGATTCGGCAGTCTCAACCGAAGCGGCAGCGTTTTCAGTACTGGCCGATGCCTTATTTTGTACTGCCAGTAAATTAGCGTTAGCATTATCTAAAGCGGCTTCGGCTTGTGTAAGTTTTGCTTTTAGCTCATCAGCATCAAACAACATAAGTGTATCGCCTTTTTTAACCAGTTGGTTATCAGTAAAACGTATTTCTTTAATATAAGCTGTAACACTTGAGCGTATGGGTACTAAATCGCCATCCAATTGAGCGTTATCGGTTGTTTCATAGTTTGCACCGCTTATATATAAGGTGGCACTTATACCAACTACTACCAGTGCTATTAGCCCTATAATAATTAATCTGGTTGGTTTTTTCTTTTTTGTTTCTTGTGTCATTTTTTGCGTTGTTAATTTTAAAACCGACTATTCGGTATCTTTTTTAATAAAAAAATTATTTTCTTAATTCTTTATATAATTCATCCCATATCTGTTTCACTTTTTTGCGTGCATCATCATATTTGTCCTCTATAATGCAATTAAGACTTACCCCCTTAGCCGAATAAATAAAAAGTTTGGCTATTTCCTCTGTTCCCATTTTCGATTTTATTTCGCCACTTTTTTTTGCTGTTTCTACAATTTTAACCCAGGCTTTTAATCCGTTCTGTTCATCTTTTTTTCTTAGCTCTTTAAAATCAGGCAGCATTTTCATGGCATCAAACATTAAAAAATAGTGGTTTGATGTAAAAACTACATTATCATCATCATCTTTTAATTTTGATGAATTTAGCCTTTTCTTTTTTTCATTTAAATAATCGGTATAAAAATCAATAAGTGAGTTTTGCGAAAACTTGGTGTAATCGGTAATAATAAAGCCTCTATAAAAATGATTAATAACCTCTTCAAAAACTTGCTCTTTACTTTGAAAGTAATGATAAAAAGCCCCTTTAGAAAGGCCTGTTTTCTCA
>DATFTU010000178.1:0-5552 GCA_035261565.1 Bacteroidia bacterium | reverse complement strand
GCTCACCTAATGTATTTACTACACGGCCTAACATACCTTCACCCACTTTTAACGAGGCAATACGACCTGTACGTTTGCAGGTTGAACCTTCGCTAATACCAACGCTTGGGCCTAATAATACGGCACCAATATTATCTTCTTCTAAGTTAAGAACGATAGCTTGTAGGCCCGTTTCAAACTCAATAAGCTCACCGCTTTGAACTTTTGATAACCCATAGATACGAGCGATACCGTCACCCACTTGTAGTACGGTACCAACTTCTTCTAATTCAGCTTCTGATTTAAAGCCTGCTAATTGTTGACGTAAAATTGCAGATACTTCTGCCGGTTTAATTTCTGCCATTGTATTATATTAATTATTAAACGTACTTCCTGAAAATGTTTTTCTTAAATCATTTAGTTGTCTCGAAACGCTTGCGTCCACTTGTTTGTCACCAATAGTAAGCACAAAACCTCCAATTAAACTCTTATCTGTTTTTTCTACTAATTCAACTTCGCCTTTTGTAGTTTGTTTTACCAGCTCTAATACTTTTGCTTTTACAGTACCATCAATACCAACAGCCGATGTGATAACAGCCGTTAAAGTATTTTTATGTTGTTTGTATTGCGCAATAAATTCGGTT
The DNA here is from genome assembly GCA_035261565.1 of Bacteroidia bacterium. Lineage (GTDB taxonomy): Bacteria > Bacteroidota > Bacteroidia > B-17B0 > Aurantibacillaceae > PALSA-968. The sequence goes on along the minus strand of DATFTU010000178.1, from coordinate 4,929 downwards.
GCAATATGTTTCATGTACGATTCTCTACGCTTTTGCGTAAGAATTGAAAGAAAACCCAAAGTAACTTCGTTTACTTTGCTTCCAAAAATTTCTTTTACAACAGCAACTTTTTTATCGGTTTTAATAATAGGGCTGTTTAAAAAGTTGGTAAACTCGCGGTTATGCTCGCAAACGTTTTCTACCAATTGCATATCGGCATATACTTTTTCAAGCTGCCCCTTTTCGGTAGCAAGTTGTAAAAGAGATTTAGCGTATCGTGTGGCTACTAGCATGTTAGTTTAAAGTAACTTCTTTTACAAGGTTGCTGGTTAATGTTTTTTGTTTCTCTTCAGATGATAATTGCTCTTTTAAAATTTTCTCAGCAATATCAATTGATAAAGTTGCCACTTGCGCTTTTAACTCTGTAATAGCCGCTAATTTTTCTGTATTGATAGCTTCACGAGCTTGAGCCACCATACGGTCGGCTTCGGTTTTTGCTTTTGCTTTTGCTTCGTTAATAATAGCATCTTTAGTATCGCGTGCTTCTTTCAACATCGCATCTTTCTCTGCGCGGGCTTCGGCTAATATTTTTTCGTTAGATGATTGCAACAAGTGCATATCCTTACGGGCCTGCTCGGCAGACTGAAGCGCTTTTTCAATGCCTTCTTCTCTTTCTTTAATCATGCCAAGAATGGGTTTCCAGGCAAACTTTTTAAGTATTAAAAAAATGATAGCAAAGGTTACTAACATCCAAAATACTAAGCCAATCGCGGGTTTTACTAATTCCATTTTATTTTTTGTTTAATATTATTTTGTTTCCTAAAAAAATTAAAAAGCGCTAACCAACCGTTAGCGCTTTTTAAAAATTAACCGAACACTACTAATAGTGCAACAACCATAGCGAAGAAAGCAGCACCCTCTACAAGAGCGGCTGTTAAAATCATGTTACTACGGATGTCGTTTACAGCTTCAGGCTGGCGTGCTACTGATTCTAAAGCAGAACCACCAATACGACCAATACCTACGCCTGCACCTAATGCAGCGATACCAGCGCCTACAGCGGCCACACCTGGCGCCATTGTAGCTTCTAATAATACAGTTGACATCATGTTACTTTTTTTTATTTAGGTTAAACAAAACCTGTTTTACGAAACAGGCAAAAACTTTTAAATTTCTTACACCAAATCAATTTGCGCTTCAGGATGAGCTCCTTCATGTCCATGATGTTCGTCATGCGCATGATCGTGATGCCCTTCTTCTACAGCTGCCCCAAAATACATAGCCGATAAAAGCGTAAATACATATGCTTGTAAAAATGCTACCAGTAATTCCATTAAACCCATAAACACCGTAAAGGCAACCGATAATATGGATACGCCTAAACCGGCACCGGTACTCATTTCGCCAAAAATAAATATTAAGCTAAAAAACGCTAAAGCTATAATGTGCCCTGCCGTGATGTTTGCAAACAAACGTATCATTAATACAAAAGGACGTAAAACCACGCCCAATAACTCAATAGGCGTTAATATAATAAGCACCCAGGCCGGTACACCAGGCATAGCAAAAATGCGTCTCCAATAATGCCCATTGCTATTAGCAAAAATAATTACCAAAGTTAAGCAGGCTAATACAGCACAAACTGCAATGTTACCGGTTAAATTTGCTCCACCCGGAAATATGGGAATTAACCCCAATAGGTTATTAATAAAGATAAAGAAGAACACCGTTAACAAATAAGGCATAAATTTTTCGTACTTAGCGCCTATTGACGGCTTAGCCACATCATCGCGCACAAACATTATAAGAGGTTCAACAAACGATTGTAACCCTTTCGGTGCCTGGCCTGTACGGTTTTTATAGGCTTTAGCTACGCTTAAAAACACCCATAACAATAAAAAAGCACTTACAAATAAAGAAACTACATTTTTAGTAATTGATAAATCGATAATACCGCTTTCGTTATTTGTTTTTGCATTTTCAATCTCATCAACAACCCCTACTAAACCTCCTTCGGCTTCAACAATTTTATTTTCCTCTAATTTATATCCTTTATATACTTCGCCACCTTCTAATTTGCTCGATGAAAAAACAGATAAGCCTGTTTTTTTGTTATACACTATAATAGGTAACGGAATGGCTACCGCATGTTCGCCTTCGCCCCATAAGTGCCACTCATGTGCATCGCCAATGTGTTCGGTAATTAGTTTACCGGCGTTAAATTTTTTCTCTTTGGTTTCTGTTGTAGTTTCAGTTGCTTTTTTAAGGCTATCTTCTTTAGGCTCGTAAGCAGATGATTTAAAAGACGAAAGAGTAAAAATGGTTAAAAACAGCGCTACTAATGGTGTTTTTTTGCTTAAAATACTAGTTATATAAGACATCGACAAATTAACTGTTTTTAACGGTTTTTAAATTCGGGTGCAAATTTAGCCATAAATTGCTATTAAAGAAATTTAACCCCGTTTTTTTTCTACTTTTATGCCATGTTTAGGCATTTATTATTAACAATATGGCTTTTTTGTGGATTATGTTTAACAGCACAACAAAATCATGATGCCACGCCTGATACCAACCATGGCCTGGTAAAATGGCTTACTTTTAAGGAGGCTCAGGAGGAAATGAAAAAGCAGCCTAAACCTCTGTTAATTGATATTTATACCGATTGGTGCGGCTGGTGCAAACATATGGTAAAAACCACTTACTCTGACCCTAACCTTGCCGGGTATATAAACACCTATTTTTACCCTGTACAATTTAATGCTGAAACCCACGATACGATTGAGTATAACGGCGAAAAATATGTAAACCGAAGCAGCGAAAAAAAATCGCCGCACGATTTAGCCATTAAGTTTTTAGGGCAAAGCCTTAGTTACCCGTCCACCATGTTTGTATCTAATAATTACCAGTTCAATTTATTATCGCAAGGCTATTTAGAGACGAAAAAAATTGAGCCTATTTTAATTTTTACAGTTGAAAACGCTTTTAGGTCTGCCACTTACGATGATTTCAGTAAAAACTTTGAACATACTTTTTACGACACCAACTTTGTAAAAAAACAACCCAAAACATATACATTTAATGAGGCTTTAGAGCTACAGAAAAAACACCCTAAAAAAATACTGGTAGATATTTATACCGATTTTTGCAACACCTGCCGCGTAATGAATGCCACTACATTTACCGATACTGCACTGGTTTCATACTTAAATAAAAAATATTACCTGGTTAAATTTAATGCCCAGCAAGATAAAAGTGAGATAGATTTTAAAGGAGTAAAATATGCAAACAATGGTGCAGGTGGGTTTCCTTTTCATGCATTGGCGCTAGAGCTAACCCGAAAAAATTTCATACTTCCATCGATGGTAATTTTAGATGAAAAACTTGAAACCCTTGATGTAGTTAGTTTTTATCAAACAGCCGATTGGGCCAATAAAATAGCGCATTATTTTGGCAGCGACGATTATAAAAAAATGAAGTGGGATGAGTTTCTTAAAAAATTAAACCCTCCTGCCGCTCACAAATAATTGTTGATGTTTTTAAAATTTCTTCATAAAAAAATTGCTTTTTTTTTTCTTTCTGTGCTTATTATACAAAGCTGTTTTGCGCAAATGGTTGACGCGCCCGATTCGCTTACCAAAAAACAAAAAACTATACGCAAAAGTATTTTGTTGGGAACTACGGGAGCTTATACAACAGTATCTTTAATTGGGTTAAACCAAATTTGGTATAAGCAATATGCTTCATCAAAATTTCATTTTTTTAATGATAATAACGAGTGGTGCCAAATGGATAAACTGGGGCATACATTTACAACCTACAATACCGCCAGAGAAATTTACAGAGCCATGTTATGGGCAGGCTATAACCGCAAACAAAGTATTTTTATTGGCGAGGCTTATGGGACTGCATACATGACCGCCATTGAAATAATGGATGGTTTTAGCAGTGGCTGGGGCTTTAGTTGGGGCGATGAAGTGGCCAATGTATCGGGCAGTACTTTGTTTACGTTACAGCAATATTTTTGGAACGAACAACGCATACATTTTAAATTTTCATTTCACCAGGATTATTATTCAGGTATACGGCCCAGCGAATTGGGTACTTCTTTCGGGTCGCAAATAATAAAAAACTATAACGGGCAAACCTATTGGTTATCTATTAGTCCAGCTTCGTTTTGCAAAAAAGAAACCAAGTTCCCAAAATGGATAGCTTTTGCTTTTGGTTACGGTGCTGCCAATATGGTTAGCGGGCAAAATAATGTTATTGTATATGCTAACGGACAAACCACCACCAACCCGGTAAATGGCCAAAGCATAATATACAGTGCCAGCGGCGTGCCGAGTTATTTTTACCAATACAGGCAGTATTATTTTTCGTTAGATATTGATTTTACCAAAATAAAAACCAAATCGAAATTTTTGCAAAGTGTTTTCTCTGTATTTAATGGGTTTAAACTGCCTTTCCCGGCTGTTGAATTTAGCAAACATGGCACTACCTTTAAACCTTTTTATTTTTAAAATAATAACTATAAATTAACATCTTTTAAATCTTTATCGCATCCTTCTCTAAAAAACACTAATTGGCCTATTTTTTTTGGGTGACTATATAAATTTGTTTACTTTTAAACCTATTAAAACAACAGTACTCATGAGAAAAAAAATACAATTTTACACATTAGCACTTTGCTTAGCCTTATTAAGCTTCGTGAATATAACAAAAGCTACAACCTACACATATACAGCTGCTGTTGGGGGAGACCCAAGTGTTAAAACAAACTGGAGCCCTGCATTAACGAGTTTTACTGTAGCAGGCACCACTTATAATATTTCAAAAAGTGTTACTATGGGAGCCGCTTGGACTGTAAGCGGTGCAGGTTCAAAGGTTGCCATTTCCACTTCAGGAACCACTATTTCTGATGGTGGCTTTACATTTACAAGTACTGGTATAACA
>DATFTU010000177.1:0-10489 GCA_035261565.1 Bacteroidia bacterium | reverse complement strand
AAATACATGAGTATGATTACGATTGTATTTTAATTGATATAAATATTGTAAATGGCAGCGGGTTAGATTTGGTAAAGCAATTAAAGCGGGCAAAATCGAAAGCGGGTATTATTATTATATCGGCCAAAAACTCATTAGATGATAAAATTAACGGGCTTGATTTAGGGGCAGATGATTATCTAACAAAACCATTCCATTTATCGGAATTAAACGCGCGTGTTAAAGCATTGGTTAGGCGTAAAAATTTTGAAGGCGGCAAAGCCATTGGCGTAAATGAAATTATTATTTACCCCGATGACCGGAGAGTTTTAGTCAAAGAGCAGGAGGTTGACCTTACTACTACCGAATTCAGGTTGCTGCTGTATTTAATTACCAATAAAAACAGGGTGGTATCAAAAAATTCCATATCGCAGCATTTATTGAATGATGATGATATAGAACAAATAGATAATCATAATTTTGTTTACAGCCATTTAAAAAACCTGCGCAAAAAACTGGTAGAAAAAGGCTCGGAAGATTATATACAAACCATTTACGGCATAGGGTATAAATTTAAAGTAAACGATTAACGTGAAACTTACCAGCAAAAGTATACTGTACTACATAGTAATTAGTTTACCGCTGCTGATAATTGCCTGTTTGTTTTCGTATTATTTAATCAGGAGCGAATTACGTGACGGGACCGATGAAATTTTAACGCGCGATAAAATAAGCGCCGAAAAATTAATCAACTCCAATTATATTTTACAGCAAGTAACCCTGTTGCCCGATAGTTTTTTTACGGTTAGGGTTGTGCCCGTGCATGCAAACAGCGAAGATTTTTTAGACACCACGATGTTTGATAAGGTGGATAAGGAACTTAAAAATTACCGCGTATACAGAAGTTATTATAACCACAATAGTACAACATATTTAATACAAATTTTAAAACCCACGTTAGAGGAAGATGAATTGGCAGAAGGATTGTTGTCGTCACTTTTTTTAGTGGTGTTTTTTTTGTTGTTATCATTCTTATTGGTTAACTGGATTTTATCGAAATGGATATGGAAACCTTTTTACAGTACCCTATCAACGCTACACAAGTATGAACTGAAAAAAAATGAACTGCTGATACTTCATCCATCAAATACCAAAGAGTTTAATGAACTGAATGAAGCCCTGATAAAAATGACGGATAAAATTTATACAGATTATATTCGCCAGAAAGAGTTTACCGAAAACGCATCGCACGAAATACAAACGCCGCTGGCAGTTATTAAATCGAAAATAGAATTACTGATACAATCTGAAAATTTAAAAGAGAATGAAATGCTTCATATTCAGAATATTGAAGCGGCTGCCAATAAACTATCAACCCTAAATAAAGCTTTGCTGCTGCTGGTTAAAATAGAAAACCACCAGTTTAAACAAACCGGTGAACTTAGCTTAAAAACACGCGTTGAAACTATTTTGGCGCAATTTGACTGGGTTATTACCGATAAAAATATTGATTTAAAAACCAGCTTTGCCAACGATTTATTGTTTAACATAAACCCCGAATTGTTTGATGTGTTGCTGGGCAACCTGTTGCAAAATGCCATACGGCATAATTATAAAAACGGCAGTATTGAAGTAAGAATTGCGGCCCGCACATTGCGTATAATAAACACCGGCGATGAACCAAAAATAAACCCTGCCGAAATGTTTGAACGCTTTAAGAAAGACAGTACCAAAACAGAATCGTTGGGGATTGGGCTGGCCCTTGTAAAAAGCATAAGCGATATTTATAATATTGATATAAGTTATTTTTATAAAGACGGCCGCCACGTTTTTGAACTGGTTTTCCCCTTAAAACAGGCATAGCTTTGTAAAAAACTGCTATATTTGCCACCCAAAAACAAAAATATGGCAACAAACCTAACCTTTACTATGATTAAACCTGATGCTGTTGAAGCCAACAACATTGGGCCTATATTGGCTATGATAAACAAAGCCGGCTTTAAAATTAAAGCTATGAAATACCTGAGCTTAAGCAAAGAACAAGCGGGTAATTTTTACGCAGTACATAAAGAGCGCCCTTTTTATGGCGAATTAGTTGATTATATGAGCAGTGGCCCTATTGTGGCAGCTGTTTTAGAAAAAAGCAACGCGGTGGCTGATTTCCGTACGCTGATTGGTGCAACCGACCCTGCTAAAGCAGATGAAGGAACTATACGTAAAATGTTTGCAAAAAGTATTGCAGCAAACGCGGTACACGGCAGCGATAGCGACGAAAACGCGGCTAACGAAGCAAATTTCTTCTTTTCAGGCTTAGAAAGACCATAAGAAACTGATATTTAGCCTCTTTTTAATAAAATCCCTGTACTTTGCGGTACGGGGATTTTTATTGATAAATGTTTTAAACTCTTTGCTATTTTTGCATACTTATTAAATTATATGGCAAAATTTTATCAATTAAAGGTTAGTGATGTTCGCCGGGAAACTCCCGATGCGGTTTCGGTAGCGTTTGAAGTGCCTGTGCAGCTGGCAGCAGAATATCAATATAAACAAGGGCAGTATTTAACCTTAAAATTAAAACATAATGGCGAAGAAATTCGTCGTTCGTATAGTGTGTGCACCAGTCCGTTTGCCGAAAAAGAATTACGCATTGCCATTAAAGAAGTAAAAGACGGAAGAGCGTCAACATATATCAATCGTCAGCTAAAAGCAGGCGAGATGATTGAGGTTATGACCCCTATGGGGAATTTTCATTCACCCTTATCAGGGGCCAACAAAAAAAATTATGTGTTGTTTGCCGGCGGTAGTGGCATTACCCCAATGATGAGTATTTTAAAAAGTGTGCTGTATATAGAAAAACAAAGCACTATTACACTTATATACGCTAACCGAAACGAAGAGAGCACCATTTTTAAAAACGAGATAGATAAAATTGCTGCCGATAATAAGGATAAAGTAAAAGTTGTTTATGTATATGATGCGCCCAAGCAAGCAACTGATGCGCTTTATACCGGCATACTAACGCCTGAAAAAGCAAAAGCCGTTATTGAAAAACATGTGGATGCTAAAGAGAATAACGATTTTTTTATTTGTGGCCCGGGCCCGATGATGGAAAACGTGAAGCAGGTTTTAGAAGCACAAAAAGTTGCGAAAGAAAAAATACATATTGAATATTTTACATCGGTTTTAGAAACATTAGCTAATGCCGAAAAAACGGTTGTAAGTGGTGCAAGCAACGGAAAATGTAAAGTAACGGTAACCCTATACGGTATTGAAACCACCTTTGATTTAGCTACTGATGGCAACAGCATTTTAGATGCCGCTACTGAAAGCGGTGTTGATGCGCCATACAGTTGCAAAGGCGCTGTTTGCTGTACCTGCCGTGCTAAGGTGTTAGAAGGAAAAGTATCGATGGATGCTAACTTTGCATTAACCGACCACGAGGTTGAGCAAGGCTATGTACTTACGTGCCAGGCACACCCATTAACCGATAGAGTGGTGTTAGACTACGACGCGAGCTAAAAATGATTTAGAATTTAAAATTTACAGCATGAAATATTTGCCTATAAATAACCAGTTGTTTGTTGCTAATCGTAAGCGTTACGCAGCCTTGTTAAAACCAAATTCGATTGCAGTTTTTAATTCGAATGATGTGCTGCCCACCAATGCCGATGGGAGTTTAAAGTTTAAACAAAGTTCGGATTTGTTTTACTTAAGCGGTGTTGACCAGGAAGAAAGCATTTTAGTTATTTACCCCGATGCGAAAGATGGCGTGCATAAAGAAGTTTTATTTCTGCGTGAAACCAACGAGCATATTGCTATTTGGGAAGGGCATAAGCTTACTAAAGAAGAAGCAAAAAAAACAAGCGGCATTGAAAAAATATACTGGCTAAGCGAGTTTAAAACTATTTTCCGCTCGCTAATGGCAGAGGCTGAACATGTGTATTTAAACACTAACGAACATGTGCGTGCTGTGGTTGAAACAGAAACCCGCGAGGCACGATTTGTAAAATGGTGCATGGCCGAGTACCCTGTGCATAAATACGAACGCAGCGCGCCGCTTATGCATAACCTGCGTGCCATAAAACAAGATACTGAAATTGAACTGATACAACAAGCCTGCAACATTACTGAAAAAGGATTTAGAAGATTATTAAGCTTTATAAAACCCGGCGTGTGGGAGTATGAAATTGAAGCGGAGCTGATACATGAGTTTACGCGCCACCGCAGCAATGGTTTTGCATACACGCCCATTATTGCCAGTGGTTACAACTCATGCGTGTTGCATTATATTGATAACAGTTTGCAGTGTAAAGACGGCGATATTTTATTGCTGGATGTTGCAGCAGAGTATGCCAATTATAATTCGGATTTAACGCGTACCATACCCGTAAACGGAAAATATACGCCGCGCCAAAAAGAAGTGTATAACGCTGTTTTGCGTGTAATGAAAGCCGCTACAAAAATGCTGGTGCCTGGTACATTGATGGCCGATTACCAAAAAGCTGTGGGGCAATTAATGGAAGAAGAATTAATAAAACTAAACCTGTTAAGTGCTGATGATGTAAAAAAGCAGAACCCCGATGCGCCGCTGTATAAAAAATATTTTATGCATGGTACATCGCACTATTTGGGTTTAGATGTGCATGATGTGGGCAACCGTTACCGCAAGTTTGAAGCGGGTATGGTGTATACCTGCGAGCCGGGTATTTACATTAGAGAAGAGAGCCTGGGCATACGTATTGAAAACAATATATTAATTACCAATAGCGGCCCTAAAGATTTAATGGCTAACATACCTATTGAAGCCAATGATATTGAGGCTTTAATGGCTAAGTAATCTTTTACGGGTTTCGTTTTATTTATTCTTCGGTTGTATTAAACATACAACCTAAATAATAATTGATTTTACTAAGGGTTTCTTTTAATTGTTTATACATTTTAAAACCTGAAAAATTAAAAGTAACCGGAAGGTACAGTAAACCAACTGCACATGTTAAAACAGAAAATAAACTACTGTACGCTTCCGGTTGTTTATGAAATTATAAACCTTAAGGTGCAAAGGTACGTGTATGGTTATTGGTAAAAAGGTCAATAATTCCTTAAAATTGGTCTAATTGCCCACAATAAATAAGTAAACTAATAATTAAACCCGTACTTTAATAACTACTTTTTTTACTTTACCCGAGGTATTAATTTTTATGCCCGGTTTATGTAAATCATCAGGGAATAAAACGGCAAATTGTTTTGGGGTTATTTTTACAAAAGAACTGGTGTCATCGTATAAGGCATAATCATTCTCTATATCATATTCCTTACAAGGTATCTGGTTAATTAAAGGCGTAACGCCAATAAGCTCTTCGCCCGAAATTATATACTGTATATCAATATATTTTTTGTGCGCTTCTAATTTAGCATCCGCATCATTTTTGGTTTCATACTCCTGCACAATGGCAAACAGGTTGTCCTCTTCAATGTCATGCTTTCCGTTTTCGAGTTTGGTAAAATCGGTTTGTTTTATGTATGTAAAAGCTTTTTTTAGCAGCGGACTTATGTTTTCGTAAAGATGTGTGTTTTCAATTTTATCAAAAATCATGGAGAGGAGTTTTAAACTGCCGTTAAAGGTAACAAAAAAGAAAATTGACTTACAGTGGTTTACTTTATGAAATCAATAACATTTTGGAAAAAACTTTCGGGCTGCTCGGCATGTACCCAATGCCCTGCGTTGGCAATGGTTTGCAGTTTATAGTTGGGGAAACGCTTTTCTATTTCAGGTAAATCTCTATCGGTTATGTATGGGGATTTTTCGCCACGCAAAAACAAGGTATTTACATTACTTGTTTCATTTGGTACTGCCACTAATATTTGTCTGTAGTTTTTTGTGATAACCGATAAATTAAAACGCCAATCCATTTTGCTATCGGTATTATCAGCCCAGTAAATATTTTTCAGTAAAAATTGCCTGGTGCCAAAATCATCAATGTATTGGCTTAAAACAGCTTCGGCTTCTTTGCGGGTATTTATTTTCGAAAAATCTACGGCGTTAAGCGCATCTAAAACGGCATCGTGGTGCGGCTCATACACGCGTGGCGACATATCGGCGACAATTAATTTATCCAACACGCCATCATACTTTAAAGCAAAAAACATGGCGATTTTTCCGCCCATAGAATGTCCTAACAATATTGGGTTTTTAAGTTGATGCGTTTCAATAAACTCATGTATATCATCGGCCATGGCCTCGTAGGTAAAAACATCGCTGTGCGGCGATAGGCCGTGGTTGCGCTGGTCGATGGTATACACCTCAAAACCCTGTTCGCCAAAGCGTTTGGCCAGGGTGTTCCAGTTATCGCTTTGCCCAAATAAACCGTGTAAAATTAGCAGGGGCTGCCCTTCTCCGTATTTTCTAAAAGCCAGTTGCATGGCGGCAAAGCTACTAAAAATAGAAATTGCTTTAATAAACAAAGCATTTGCAGAGATGATAAATAGAAAATAAAAATTAAATTTACTGAAATTACTTGCAGGTTAATGCGCAAACTATTTCAGGGGGTTAAAAAAATAGGGTACTTTATTCCGGTTTCGGTTTACTTTGTATTGTTTACCGCTATTTTATTTGCCGGTACGCTTTGGTTACGCAACTTAAGCAATCTGCCCGATTCGGCCTACAAAGATATTTTTAAACTACTGCTTACCGTTGCCCTGTTATTTAGCGCCGCCATTTTATTGTTTGGTTTGGTAACGGTGCTAACATCCTATATTTATTTTAAATGGAAACAACGCAAAGGGCTTGTGCAACTTGCTTTAAAAACAAACGTAAACAATAACCCAACCCATAGTAAGCAACTGGTGAGCATAGATATACAATCGCTTATGGTGCCACTGATTGGTTTTATACGCATAAGGGTTTTATATGATGCAGATAAATTTTCGGATAAATTCTCCTTAGTATCTAAAAAAAATAAATTGTTTGATTTTAATTACAGTGGTGAGTTTAGCTGGAATTTGCCTGAGATACGAGAATACCGTATTGAGCGGGTAATGGTGTATTTTGAAGATTTTTTTCAGTTCTTTTCTTTTACGGCGATGGTTAATGCCAAAACTTTTTTTAATGTAAACCCGGTGGCGCAGGATATAAAAAGTATAAACACCTCGCCCCGAAAAACGGAAGAAACAACCGTACGAATAGATGAATTGAAACGCGTAGAAGGCGAATTGATTAATTATAAAAATTTTGAAAATAACGATGATGTGCGGCGCATAGTTTGGAAAATTTATGCCAAAAATAAAGAGCTTGTGGTGCGCATACCCGAAATACTTGACCCATATGCTTCACATATTTATTTATATACTTCTTTTTATTCGGCTTTTGATGTGAAAGGAAATACGGTGGCCGAAACACTTTTTTTAAATTACTATAAAACCATTGTGTGGTCGGTTTACAAACAGTTGCAGCAAAAAGGTTTTGAGGTGCGTTATGTGGGCGACCAGCCTGTGCCTCAAAATAGTTTAGGCGAAGAAGAAGAGCGGGTTAAATATGCCATATCGGTTAGCGGGTGGCAGCAAGAAATAAATTTGAAAGATTTTGTAAAACCCCATAGTGCATCGGTGCTGTTGGTATCATCGTTAAACGAGGTGAAAGAAGTAAAAGAATTTGCCGATAATTTTGGCGGAGCTGTATCGGTTATATATGTGCCGCTAACCGATTGTTTGGAGCAGAATATTGTAAAGGACTGGATTAAGTGGTTGTTTATTGAAAACGAAAAAACAATTAACTATACCACCAACTGGAGTTTATCGCCCCTGCGGTTAAAAGTAAAACAAAACGAAGAAGAGCTTAATGAAGTAATGAAACAAACCAATAAAGCAACCGTTATATAAAGTGACTATAGGCAAAATACATAGCGTTAAAAAAACCATGTTTCAGTTGGCTTTGCTGGCTTTGCCTACTATTGTTTTTATGTGTTTTGTTTTATGGCGCGTAAATAATTTTTATGCCATACTGGAAAACGAGTGGCTGCCGCAAACCCTATATTTTGCGCTGGGCTGCTGTGCCGCTATTGTTTTATTTAGCTTCAGGTTCCGTTTTATTACTATAACCCTTTTAGTTGGGTTATGTAATTATTTTATTTACCAGTTGCTGCAAAATATAAGCACGGGCGAGTTCGACAGTTTTTACATATCCATTAAATTTTATGTGTTTAATGTGCTTTTTTTACTGGGCTGGTTTGTGGGGTACGCCTTTAGCCGGTCGAAATACCTGACGATAACCTGGAGCACCCTGCTGCTTATTATAGAAATAATACTGATTAGTAAAACGGTTGATATTACTGTAAGCGCTTTGTTGAATGGCTTGGTGCCCATACTTATTTATTCGTTTTATATTATTTACACCACCGAGCTTATCAGAAACCTGAACGAAGATGAAACTCATTTTGGTTGGTTTGTAAGCAAGCGATTGGCATCGTTTGGGTTGATAGTATTATTACTGGTTATAGCCCTGCTTACTTTTTATAAAAACGATTTTAAGGCCGTTGAAAAAGAGTGGGGCGGAAGCAGCAATAAAAAACAAGATGGCAAAAAAGGCAAGGACAATGAATCGATGACGGAAAAAGATGGCAACGGTGGGGTGAAGAATAAAGACCAATCGAAATTAGCCGGCTCGCTAAGTAAAGACAAGCAGCTGGTATTTGTTGCCAGGCTCGATAATTATTTTGAAAACACGGATGTGCCCAACCCGCTTTACTTTACATCGCATTACTATTCGAAATTTGATACAGCTACACAAACCTTTGAGGTGGATGATAAAATGCCTTATAATGATTTGTTTAAGCCCGACCCATCTAAAATACCCTTGTACTTTAAAAAAAGTGACCCAAGTGTAATACAAAAATCGCTGGGTACGGTAGATAGAAAAATAGTAAGTGCCGAAGTATATAACGTTAACATGGCAGCCGATAATTATCTGGCGCCATCAACAGCTTTTTATTGCCAGCCCATATCAATACCTAAAGAATATAAGCAGCAATACAAAAGCGCTTACGCGGCCAAAATGTGGGTAAGCGATTTAAACAGCGCCTATTTTATTTATAACCCGGCAGGCAATGTGGAGCTGGAAAGATTTCAGGAGATGAGGTTTGCTAAATTGAGAGAGGCGGATAAAATTGTTTGTCCGGATGAGGTGTTTAAAAAATACTATACTTACATGCCTGTAGATGAAGAGTATAAAAAAATTGGATCGCTGGCAAAAAAAATAACCGAAGGCAAGGATGCGCCTATTGATAAAATAATTGCCATACGCGATTATTTTTTAAGCAAAGATGAATTTAACCAGCCGCTTTTTAAATACTCGGATAACCCCGGCATACCCGGTTTGCCAAGCGCTAACAAGTTAACGTACTTTCTTTTAGAAAACCGAAAAGGCTACTGCGCGTATTTTGCCGGCGCCACCTTGTTTATGCTGCGCTCGCTGGGCATACCATCGCGGGTGGCGGTTGGTTTTTTAACCGTGAACCGAAGCAGTAAAAACCCCGGCTGGTATTGGTTTTATGAAGATCAGGCGCATGCCTGGGTGCAGGTATATTTTCAAGGTTACGGGTGGATTGATTTTGATACCACCGTGCCCGATGTAAACACACAGCAGGCATCTCAGCCTGATGGCACACCGCCTATGGGTATGCCGGCCACGTATTTGGTGGTGGATGGCGAAGTATTGTTTACCGATACAATTAAAAAAACAGTTACCATTAAAAGCGAAAAAATATTATACCACGATACTGAGTTTGTTGCCAAAACAAAAACAGATGTTTTAACCGATGTATCGCTTGCCAGTATTTCAAACGATACGGGTACCGTTAAATTGCAAAACGTGGTAAAGGGTATGCATGTTACGGCAGTATCCCATGCCGAGGCGCTGAAAAATATTTTTATAAACCCGAAGGATACGTTGTTATCCATCCTTAAAAAATTACCGAGCCCTGTGCCCATTGATGAACTAAAAATCAGTACAAAAGAAGAACAGAAAAAAGACGCTGCCGCAGAAAATAAAAAAGTAAAAGAGCCCATTAACTGGCTAAGTGTTTTACAAACTATATTGTGGTTTGTTATTGGGGCATTTGTTTTAATATGTATGAGCGCCTGGTTTATATGGTTGTGGTTGCATAGCAAAGCTAAGAGCGCACAAAAATCGGTACAGGAAAAAGCATACAACGCATACCGGGCAGGTATGTATTATTTAAACCAAATGGGCTATATATATCAAACCAACCCAAGAGATTATGCATTAGGCATTGATAAAGAGTTTGGAACAAATTTTGGTTTGTTTAGTTTGGTATATCAAAAAATGAAATACAGCAAAATGCCTTTAACCGATACCGAGATAAAATTAGTGAACGAGTTTTATGTGCCGTTTATACAAAAGATAAAAGAGAAAATTCCGTTTAAAGTACGAGTAAAACATTTTTTAAACCTGAGTAATACCTGGCAGCATATTTCTAAACCTAAAATAAATTAATGA
>DATFTU010000176.1:0-4790 GCA_035261565.1 Bacteroidia bacterium | reverse complement strand
CAAATCCCAGGGCTTTTCGTTTGATGCCGAAATTATATCCAGCATTTCCCTATCGGTTAACGAGGGTTTTATGTTAAGCGGTGTTTCTACATACGGCTTAGCATCTTTATCTTTTATCAGGTCTTCTAAATCTACAAAGTATCTGCCCGAATCGTGCAACTGGTTTAGCAAAACTCTCCGGCAAACATCGGTGCAAATGCCACCGCCCAAAATAACCCCCGATGCCAGCTGAGGCCAGGTGGTAATGGTTTCTTCTATTTCAAGCATCGATGCTCTTAACCTCTCGGTTGATGTTTCAACGCCCAGCATAGGTAATAAATAAGGTACTTTTTCTTCGTTGGTTTTGGCCTGCTTTACCAAATTCAAATCTAAATGGTCAATCAAACCATGCAGTATAGGCAGGTTAGGGTTTGTATCATATCGTTCAACATCGGTGGTTCCCCGGTCGCTCGAGTTCATTACTACAGGTATGCCAAATGCTTTTGCTTTTTGGCGTGCAAAAATTTTAGCGTACAACCCATCGCACACTTCTATACAAACATCTAATTTACCGCCCCCGGCAAAAAAATCATCCACGTTTTCTTCGGTTAGCCCATCGGGGTAACAGGTTACTTTTAAATAAGGGTCAATTTCGGCAATCTCTCTGGCTACAACCACTGTTTTTTTTACGCCAAAATGTTGCACCCCGGTTTGTATTCTGTTCAGGTTCGATAGTTCAATAATATCAAAATCGGCTATTTTAAGTTCTCCGCAAATGCGCTCCATGGCCACTGTTAACGCAATGGCTTTACCAACCGATAAACCAATTACACCCACTTTTTTGGCAGCCAGTAAAGCTTCTTCATCTGGCGTTATTTTATAATGGTTCCGGTTGGTTCTTACGGTAACAAACTCTTCTTCATCTAATAAATGTACCAGGCGGTTTGCCCAGGGGTAATATACCCAAACGCCATACTCTTCAAACGGGGTGTTGCCCACATGTTTTTTGGCAGCCTCGGTTAACTCACTTTTACTAAACCTTATTTTTGGGTTTTTCGATTTCACCAACTCTTCTAACTGCCCCAATAATTCATCAAAAACGGTAATAGTTGGATTTTGATTTAAAAGCTCATCCAATTTTTTTTTATCGGCCTCGTTACTCAAACGATAAAATAACGGCACCGAAACATTTAACATTTCTGCGCCACTCCTTCTCAAATCTTCTAATTTGTTTTTCATCATCCACCCTATTTAATTAAACAACATTAAATTGTTAAATTTTAACTGTTTTAATATAAAAGCTTCTAACAACTCTGCGGTTGTTTATACCACCAAAAACAGCAACCTGCCCTAAATATAATATAAATAATACCACCCCATTAAATTAAGAGTTACGTTTTTTTTATTATCTTTAGATTTAACATTTAGTTTGGTTTTTAAAACAGTTGTATGAGTACAGATGGAAAAATTAGCGTATTGTATGTTGATGATGAAGAAAACAACTTGAATGCTTTCAAGGCATCTTTCCGAAGATATTTTAACATATATACAGCCAAATCGGCCACCGAAGCAAAAGAAATTTTAAGCGCCAACCAAATTCATATACTTATAACCGACCAGCGTATGCCCGGTACATTGGGTACCGAGTTACTGGCTCAGGTGGTTAAAGAATACCCCAACCAAATCAGGATTTTACTTACCGGTTTTTCTGATATTGATGCTATTAAAGATGCCATTAACCGCGGGCAAATTTACCATTACTTACAAAAACCATGGAATGATGTTGAACTGAAAGAAACCATTGAAAACGCATATAAGGTATACGATTTAAAACAGCAGCAACAGTTGCTTAATCAGCAACTATCGCTTGTTAACGAACAACTGGAGTTTATGCTGCGCCAAAAATTATTATCGTAATTACTACAATTTTTTAATATACAGGGTAACTTCGGGCAACAAAAAACTAAGTATCTTTTTTTCTGATGAGTTGTGTAAATTAAACTGCTCTAAAGCCTTTTGTATTTTTACTTTAGCCGTGGCAACAGTATTTTCGTCCATTATCAGGTTTAGTACTTTTATAAATAAAAGTACATTTTGGTAATCATCTTTTCTGTCAGTACCTATTTTTCGGTTAATGCTTTTTAAAATCCGGTCGGCTTTTTCGTTTTTAACTTGTATAATATATAAATAAGCAAGCGTTAGTTTTATTTCTATCTCTAAATGAAAAAAATGATGCAGGCTTATATCTCTGATCAATTCATTTAAAACATCAATACTCCTGCCATAATTTTTATGGTATATGTTTATAATAGCCTTACAAAATTTTAAAGTTATTCCTGTATAAAAATCATAATTATCATGCAACACAGCGTCTTCCTGCAATTCTTCTATTCGGTGTAGTTTATACAGCAGTTGTGGTTTTGTAAGCATAAACTTAAAAGCTATGCAATAGTTGCCTAACAACAGCCAGGTTTTACTGTTTTTGTTTATTACATCAAAATAGTGTAAAGCTTTTTTAGTTTGGTTTGTTTTAAAGTAATGCTCAAACCACAAATAATTTACAACTAAGGCGTAATATTTAATTTGTTTATCTTCCGAATATTCTTCAACAATTTCTTCGCACCTTCTTATTAATACTTCTGCGTCTTCATCTTCGGCATGTTCAATATTGGCAAACAGTTGGCCTTGTATTAAAATTAGATTTTTAATCAGCTCAAACCTGTGCGACTGGTTTAACGAGTATATGTTCTTTATTTCTTTTACTAAAACAAGCAATAGTTCAATATCATCTTTCGTTCTCGAAAAATAATAATTGGCAAGCGTTCGGTTAAAATTCAATAAAATATCTTCCGCTTTTTCAAGCGCAACCGTATAAGCTATGTGTTTGTTATATAGTTGCGAGTAATAATAATATTTATCCGAATGGTAATGTGTTTTTTTAAGCGCGCTGTATACATTAATTAGCTCCTGCGGCGTATCATTATTAACATATATTTTTTCAAGTTGTTGTAAAATGGTAATGGCTGTTTCGCGCGGGCGCTCATATAAATACTGGGTTAGCGTTGTACCATCCTGTAACAGGCTAGGTTTATGGGCATTGTTGGTTTCCAGTAACAGTTCCTGAATTTTATTTAGTAACCTCGATTTTAAAACGTAAAAAGCTCCTTCGCTGCAATTAATATACTCGCGTATTTCTTCGTCTGAAACCGAATTATCATTATAGCAAACTAAAACATGTAAAAATTTCTCGGAATTGTTTTTTTCTAAGGCCGATTTTATTTGCGTAAAATCTTTTTCATTTAATTGCTGAATAACCTTTTTTAACTTCTCCATCAAAGTGGTTTTAAAATTTTAACTACATCAAGTATCAAACTTAATAAACCACTAAGATAAAATCTTATACATTATAAAGGGCCCGCATGTAAGATTTTTGCAAAAATTGTATAAAACCGCCAAAGCCCCTGCCCTATATGGAATCCAGAACTTTCTCGTTTAGCGGTTTATTAACAAACAGAACATTGTTGCCATATTTAGCCGCCATTTCTTTATCATCCGAACTGATAGAAGAAGTAAGTATAACCAGTTTCGATTTGTGCTTTATACTTTTCGATAGTTTCATATACTCATCCACAAACTGAAAACCATCCATAAGTGGCATATTAATATCTATAAAAATTACATCGGGTGTAAGGTTATTTGCCAGGTCTTTAGTAGCTAATATGTTTTTTAAAAACTCAAGCGCGCTTATTCCGCTGGTGTTTACATATATATTTTCGGCAAATAAATTGCTTTCAATTATCTTTTGGTTTATAAAATTATCCAATTCGTTATCATCAATCAGCATAATTGTATGATACTTGTATGTAGGCTTTTTTCGCTTAATTGGCTTTTTCATTTTTTAAAAGAATTAGGTAAAATTAATTAATTTAAGCAACACACCCACATTAAATCAATTTTCTACCATATAAAAATGGGTATTTTAAATTTAAACTACCAATTAATTTACAACTTAAATTTTAAGCCCCCGTTTATTGAGAAATATGTAGGGTAAGTTCTGGCGCCCACGGCTGTCGATAGGTTTACAGCTCCATACCTAAACCCACCATCAATTGTAAAATACAATTTTTTATATAATCTTACATCGCCACCCAAACCAAGCATTAATAATATATTAAACTTGCTACTGTTAACCTGGTTAAAAGTATAGGTATTGGTTACATGCTCATTTATAGTAGTTAGTTTTGTTTGTTCTGATAATACAAACATAACATTACCGCCTAAGGCAGTATATAAATTTATTTTTGCCGTATTTGCAAAATACCATTTGGCCTCTAAAGGTATTTGTAATGTATTTAGTTTTGATGTATAACTGTAATTAATTTTAAGGGTTGTTATGCCAGGCCCCGGGTTGTAGCCTTGTAACATATTGCTCATGCTAACTGCCATAGGCCCGTATGATGAGTAAAAAATAAAATCGGTGGTTTGAAACCTGTTAAAATACAAAAGCGTAACATCTTGCTGCGCGGTAAAATAACTATAGTTAAGCCCCGCCGAAACAGACAGGTTTCTAACCAATTTATACTCTGCTTTAAAAGCTGCATTGTAAGTAACTGGTTGTTTTTCGCCGGCTATATTAAATAAACTGTTGCTGCTGTTTTTTATACATAAATTAGGGCCGCCCGTAAACAACAAAGCCCACCTTTCGGTTAAAGGCATGGGCGGTGCAGGCAAACTATCTTTTTTGGCTATAGGTTCATCTTTCTTTTTCTCTTCGGTTTTTATACTATCGGTTGCTGCAACCGGCGGCGGTA
>DATFTU010000175.1:0-4429 GCA_035261565.1 Bacteroidia bacterium | reverse complement strand
ATGTAAGTGTTTTTTTTGAAACTGAAGCTAAATTAACAAAATTTCTATACTCATAAAAGAAATGTCCATGTAAAATTTTTACTAAATATTTCAGGTGTTAAAATTTAACTTTTCTGAGTCTATAAACCCGCATTTTGTTTTCCACCGCAATTCGGTTAGTTTTGTGGCTCATTAAAACCTATGCCTAAAATATCTCTTAAAGCGCAGCAAATGCCTGCATCGCCCATTCGTAAATTAGTGCCTTTTGCCGATGCAGCTAAAAAACGCGGCGTACATATATACCACTTAAATATTGGCCAGCCCGATATTGAAACCCCTGCCGTTATGCTTAACGCCATAAAAAATGCCGGCATTAAAGTACTTGAATACAGCAATAGTGCAGGCATTGAGAGTTACCGTAAAAAACTGGCGGGCTATTACCAATCTTATAAAATTAATGTTGAGGCCAGTGATATTTTAATTACTACCGGAGGCTCAGAAGCTTTGTTATTTGCTTTTAATACTTGTTTTAACGCGGGTGACGAAGTAATTATACCCGAGCCTTTTTATGCTAATTATAATGGGTTTGCGGTATCGGCCAATGTGGTGGTAAAGCCCGTTGTATCGGGTATTGAAAGCGGTTTTGCCCTGCCCCCCATCAGCGATTTTGAAAAACTGATTACTCCTAAAACAAAAGGTATTTTAATTTGTAACCCGGGCAACCCTACGGGTTATTTATACTCGCGTGCCGAACTGGAAGCTTTAAAAGAACTCGTTATAAAACACGATTTGTTTTTATTGGCCGATGAAGTGTATCGTGAGTTTTGCTATGATGGTAAAGAGTATGTATCGGTAATGCATTTAAGCGGACTGGATAATAATGTGGTGTTGTTAGACTCCATATCTAAACGATACAGCGCTTGTGGCGCGCGCATTGGCGCTTTTATTACCAAAAATAAAGAAGTAAGTGCTGCGGCTTTAAAATTTGCACAGGCAAGGTTAAGCCCGCCAACGTTTGAACAAATTGGTGCCGAAGCTGCGCTTGATACCCCCGCAACGTACTTTACCGAAGTAAAAAAGGAATATACCGAACGCCGTGATTTTTTAATAAGCGAACTGAATAAAATAAAAGGCGTTTACTGCCCTATGCCGGGCGGTGCTTTTTATTGCATTGCAAAACTGCCGGTTGAAGACAGTGATGCTTTTTGCGAGTGGCTGCTTAGCGAATTTAGTTATGATGGCGGTACGGTTATGATGGCGCCCGCATCGGGGTTTTATGCTACACCGGGCAAAGGCAAAAACGAGGTACGTTTGGCCTATGTACTGAAAAAAGAAGAGCTTGCTAAAGCTATGGTTTGCTTGAGCGAGGCATTAAAAGTGTATCCACACACTAAATATTAAACAACATGTTTAAGCTACAGGAAATTTTTCCTGCAACCAATAAAGCGCTGCAAAAAGCAATGGTGACTTTGTTGGTATTAGTGGCCTTTTTTTTACCGTTTAAATTTTTAGTAAATGTTTTTATTGCTTTGGTACTGGTAGCGTGGTTACTTGGCAACCCGTTTAAAAAGCTTTTTACCAAAACACATAACCTAAAAATATTTTTAGCCATTGTTGTTTTTTACTTGCTGCATGTACTTGCCTTATTATATACTACTAATATAGGCGAGGGTTTTTTTAGTTTAGAAATAAAAATAAGCATGCTGATTTTTCCGCTGGTGTTTTATACCGAACAGTTTACCGAAAAACAAATTACCTTTTTTATAAAGAGTTTTATTGCAGGCACTTTTTTTTGTTGTGCGCTTTGCTTGTTACACGCTGTTTGGTTGTATATAACTAAAAACGAAAACAATTTTTATTACGAGAGTTTAGCCTGGTTTCAGCACCCATCGTACTTAGCCATGTACATTACATTTTGCTGCGTAGTTTTGTTACTAAAGCCTTTTTTTGGCAAACTACTTAGTTATACAGGCATTGCTTTTTTTACGGTTTTTGTTTTATTATTATCCTCTAAAACAGGCATTATACTTCATTTTGGCTTACTTGTTTTTTGCATAGCATCATTATTTTTAAAACAAAAAAATTACCTGAAGGTTATTGCCATAGCCTTTATAGGTTTATTTGCTTTTTGTACCTGTTTATATTTTATACCCGAAATTAAATTGCGTTTTAAAAATATTGTAATGGTGTTGCAGGCAAACAAAATAGATAAAACAGCTACCGGAAGTACCGAAGTAAGGCAACTGATTTGGACAGAAGCCTTGCAAATAAGCAAGGAACATTTATTGCTGGGTGTGTCTCCGGGCGATGCCAACGATGCGTTATATGCAAGTTACAAGGAGCATGGCATAACCGGAGCGTACACAAAAAAACTAAATGCGCACAGTCAGTATTTTCAAACCACGGTGGGGCTTGGCCTTGTTGGTTTGTGCAGCTTGCTTGTTTTATTTATTACACCCTTACTTGAAAACAGAAAAAAACTGGTATTATTTTTTGTGTTAATAACGGCTTTAAATTTTTTAACCGAAAGCATGCTTCAAACTATGGCAGGTTGCATATTTTTAGGTTACTTTTACGCTGTAATTTGTTTTAAGCATGATTCCGTTTTCGCCGCCCAGGATTGATAAAAAAATAATTGATGAAGTTACCGCCGCTCTGCAAAGCGGGTGGATTACCACAGGCCCGCGCACTAAATTATTTGAAAAAAAACTGAGCGAGTATTATGGTACCAAAGCCACCCTGTGTTTAAACTCGGCTACGGCGGGTTTAGAAATTATGCTGCGCTGGTTTGGGGTTGGCGCAGGCGATGAAGTTATTTTACCTGCCTATACATACAGTGCCACAGCAAACGTGGTTATACACTGCGGAGCAACACCTGTATTTGTTGATGTAAACGCTAACGATTTTAATATTTCGGTTAGCGAAATTGAAAAACATATTACCGCCAAAACCAAAGTTATTATGCCGGTTGATTTTGGTGGCTTGCCTTGCGATTATAACGAAATAAATGCGCTTGCCATAAACAAAAAAATTTGGTTTGCCCCTAAAACCGATAACCAAAAAAAACTGGGCCGTATTTTAGTATTGTCTGATTCGGCACATTCGGTGGGGGCAACGTATAAGGGCAAAAAAACAGGGACGTTAACCGATGTATCGGTATTTTCGTTTCACGCAGTTAAAAATTTATCTACGGCCGAGGGCGGTTGTATTGCGCTTAACCTGCCTGCCCCTTTTGATAATGAAGAAGAGTATAAAAAACTTTGTGTTAGCACCCTGCACGGGCAGAACAAAGATGCCCTTGCTAAAACACAAAAAGGCAACTGGCGTTACGATATTGTTGAAGCAGGTTATAAGTTTAACATGACTGATTTAACCGCTGCCATTGGCCTTATAGAGCTTGAGCGCTATGATGCCGATACGCTGGCAAAACGAAAAGCCATTTGCACACATTACACAAATGCATTGGCAAAACATGCCGATATGTTTGAGTTGCCGGTGCAAAAAACCGGAGATAAAGAATCGTGTTACCATTTGTACCCTTTACGCATAAAAAATATTACCGAAGCACAGCGTGATGAAATAATAAAAAACATTTTTGATTGCGATGTATCTGTCAACGTACACTTTATACCTGTGCCTTGCATGAGTTTTTACAAGGGTTTAGGATACGATATAAAAAATTACCCAACCACCTACAACAACTACAGCCGAGAAATTACCCTACCTGTGTTTTATGATTTAACCGAGCAGCAATTAAATACAGTGGTTAATGCGGTTATTACATCAACCGAAAAAGTGCTAAGCAAAAAAAACACCCTTGCTTAAACGCTTGTTTGATATAGTTTGTTCGCTTACAGGCATTTTACTTTTGCTGCCTGTTTTTATTATTATTGCTTTGCTTATTGTGATGGATAGTAAAGGTGGTATTTTTTACCGCCAGGTTAGAGTGGGGAAAAACAATAAAGATTTTTTTCTGCTAAAATTCAGAACCATGCAAACGGGTTCTGATAAAAAAGGTTTGCTAACCGTTGGCAGTAAAGATAGTAGAGTAACCCGCACGGGTTATTATTTGCGCAAATATAAACTGGATGAATTACCGCAGCTTTTTAATGTACTGTTTGGTAGCATGAGTTTGGTTGGCCCACGCCCCGAAGTACGCAAGTATGTTGATTTATATAATACCGAACAACAAAAAGTTTTATTAGCTAAACCGGGCATTACCGATTACGCATCAATAGAATATGCTAACGAAAATGAAATTTTAGCTAAAGCCCAAAACCCTGAACAAACTTATATTAACGAAATAATGCCACACAAACTCTCCTTAAATTTAAAATATATTGAAGAGCAGGGTTTGGCTACTGATATAAAAATTATTTTCAGGACGGTTGGGAAGATTATTTTGTAAAAATTATTTCCTAATTTTTATAAGGTCTTCGGGCTTTAGACC
>DATFTU010000174.1:0-7218 GCA_035261565.1 Bacteroidia bacterium | reverse complement strand
GGGCTCTTTTTCAAAGCAACACCGCCCTTGCGGTTAGACACAAAAAAACCTTCGTCTTTATTTTTACCAACCGAGTAATATATATCATCGGCTGTTGAGTTTATGGGTGCTCCAATGTTTTCGGGTGGCGAAAATTGTTTCATCTCACCTTTTGATTTAAAAATATCTAAGCCCCCAATACCGGGCCAACCGTTAGAGCTGAAATATAAAGTACGGTTATCAGCTTCATAATACGGTGTCATTTCATCGCCACCGGTATTTATTTTACTGCCTGCATTTTTTGGCTGACTGTATGTTTTCTTTTTAAAATCGTAAATAATATACCAAATATCTAAACCACCACGCCCACCCGGACGATCGCTTACAAAATAAACCACTTCGTTTTGTTTAATAGATTCTATTGAAGTAGTAGGTTGTGTTGATGTATATTTTGAACTGTTTATAGGGTCATCTAATTTTACAGGTTCGCTCCAACTGCCATCATCTTGCTTTGAGGTAAGATATATGGCGCAAATCATTTTATTGCTCGAATTTTTTTTGCAGCGTGTAAAATAAATGCGTTTTCCATCGGCCGAAAAAGCTGCATTGGTACTATTAACACCTTCTTTATTTAGCGCATCGTACTCACCGCCAAAAGTCCATTTACCATTTTCTTTTTTAGCGGTGTAAAATTTTTTAAAAGCGCCCACCGCTGTATCTTCAGCCGACTCAACGGTATATACTTTTTTATCGGTGCGTATGGATGAGTATAATAAGGTGGTTGTATCAAGCATAACCGGCGAATGCTCTACATGTATTTTATTGATGGTGGTATCTAAATGTGTAATGGCAACTTTGCTTTCGTACTTAAAAAATGTTTTGGCCGAATCGCAACCGGCAATGTCGGTTTTCATTTTCTTTTTTAGCTCAACAGCTTCAGGGCTGCGGCCGCCTTCTTTTTTAAACTTGGCAAACTGATCTTTTGCTTTATCGCAATTGCCATTTGTTTTTAGCATAAGGGCGTAGTAATAAAGTGTAATACCATAGTTGGGATTTAGTTTATAAGCTTTATCATACCATTCTTGTGCATTTACATAATCTCGGTTTATACGAAAAGCGGTTGCCAGTTTGTAAGCCACCTTACCATTGTTGGGTTTTAGTTTCATAAACTGGCTGTAATACTCCTGCGCGGCATAATAATCGCCTTGCTTTACGGCGGCATCGCCCATACGGCGGCAATCGCCGGCTTTAAGGTTTTGTACCTCAACCGTATCTTGTGCCTTTACAAAAAAGCTAAGCAATACAAATAAAAAAGTAAGGCTGTATATACGTTTAATATCTATCACAAGGAATCTGGCTTTTAATTAAACGTGTGCTAAGGCCGGTATAAATAAAGGATACTTCAAAAGCACCCCGGTAATTACTGGCTGTTTTAAGCTGAGAAATATTGAAATCGTAACTAATGCCGGTATAATAATTTTTCCAGTTAGCACCCAACACGGCAAAAAAGGCATCGGTTAAATTAGCAAAGCCCTGACGGCCATAAACGCCCACAAAAACCGCTTTGTTGATAGAGTAATCTTTATCTAACGAATAGAAAAAGCGAGAGCCAAATAAAAACTCAGATGCTTTATCAGTACCCATCATACAAAGCGAGGGCTGTATGGTAATTTTTGGCAAGGCATACCAGGTTGTACCTAATGAAAGTACGTTGCGTGGCGCCAATGTGTTGCTGTTAGATAAAAAAGTTTCTTTAGGTGAGTTAACATGAAACATGGCATAAGATATAAATACCTCAACTTTGCTGGTTAATTTTCTATCGTACCCAACACCCCAGTTTAAATCGAAATAATGCAGGCGGTAGGTTAAGTTGGTTTCGTTATTGGGCATGGTACCATTAAACTGGCCCGAATTCCAATCAAATTGGTCAGGGAAAGTTTCGTTACTGTTAATATTTTTTAGTGTAAGGCCCGGTTGTATACCAATATGAAAGGTGTTTTTGCCCAAGGTTTTATGCCAGGCCAACGAAGCCTGAATTTTATTTACCTGCAGGTTTCCGCCCGATTTATCGTTGATGATTAACAACCCGGCTGAAATTTTTTCGTTGCGGATGTAAAAGTTTTTATCGCCACCTATCGACTCGGTTGTATAAGGCTTTGCCACTTCTTTCCATTGCGTGCGAAAATTGCCCATTACACGGTAATCGCCCACATAGTTACCTGTGTTTGATGGAGAAATGGTTAAAGGCGTAGAAAAATATTGCGAAAAATGAATATCCTGCGCAAAGCTTTTTTGCAGAAACAGAA
The DNA here is from genome assembly GCA_035261565.1 of Bacteroidia bacterium. Lineage (GTDB taxonomy): Bacteria > Bacteroidota > Bacteroidia > B-17B0 > Aurantibacillaceae > PALSA-968. The sequence continues at coordinate 4,933 of DATFTU010000174.1, read as the reverse complement.
TAATGCTAAAAAATATTAAATAACGTTTTTTCAGAAAATGTTGTTTATCGGATAAAGATAAAAAAATAATTTAATCCTTAACCCTGCTTAAACTTAATGTTTTTAGCATCCAGTTTGGCAAGGGTTTTTCGGGGGCACGCTTGCGTAAATCTAAATACCAGCCAAATTTTTTTAAAATGGGTATTTTAAAGGTTTCTACAAATTCTATAAGCGCTCCATCAGGGTCTTCAATATAACTGAAATGCCCGGCGGCATCGCCCATTTCAAAATTGGTACCGCTATCAACCGTAAACGGGCAACCGTATTCGGCACATTTTTTACGTAGTGCATTCATGTTTTTAATATCAAAACATAAATGAATAAATCCTAAATCGCCCCAAAAACGGTTTTCAAAAATTTTGCGGGGCATTCTGTCATACACCTTAACCAATTCAATATAACTATTACCTAACATACGCGAAAAACTTCCCTGGCGAGGTTTACTATGTGTTAGTATAACGCGGCGGCATTTGTTTTTACCCGCAGGCAGGTTTTGCAAATCGGCAAACGTATCTTCTTTATCAAACAATACTTTATCATAACCTAAAATATCAGCGTAAAATTTTATAGATTTTTCCATATTGGTAACACCCAATACAGCGCCAATGGGCCCACCGGTGGTGTGTAAACTTTTGCCAAACATTTCGTGGCTTTCAACAATTTCAAACATGTTGCCAAACACATCTTTTATATAAAAGTGTTTTTGTTTGATAGGGTTTTCGCTTATTTCACTAAGAATGGTTACACCTTTTTTGTTAAAGAATGCAAAACTTTTCTGTACGTTTTCTGTCTTAATTTTACCAATTAAAATGCCTAAATCGCCCAACTCAATGTTAAAAGCACAAGGTTGCGGCGTGCGGCTGGTGTATTGCCAAATTTCCAAACCACCGCCGCCTTTGCCGCTAATAGCCAGTATAGCATGGCGCTGATGCGGTTTTTGCCCGGTATAGGGTAACATTAAATTAGCTTCGGATGCTTCGTCTAAAATAGGAATATCAATGCCAAAAGTCTGTCGGTACCATTTAAAACCCTCCTGCACATTTGGTACGCCCACCCCTAATTGTTGAATACCCGATATTATGTATGTCATAATTTTGTAATTTGGCGTAAAATTAAACCAAAATTTATATGACAAAAATTGTTGTTAGAGTTTTTATCATTGTATTATTTGTATTTAGCAAAGGGCTTGTAGCACAAAATGCCTCGGCGTTTGATCAGGTTCATAACCAATTGCTGAATGATTATGTGCTTTTTATAGATTCGGTGGAGAAAAAACAACCTTTTGGCAGTTATTTTCAGATACATAAGCACAGGCACATATCGATAGTTGAGTTTAGAGATGAGAAACTGGTTTACAGAATTACCAAAAAAGTAAAGGTGTATAAAAACGGAACGCGTTTTGAAAAAGTAGAGTGGACCATACATTACCCGCATAAAATTTGGCACCATAAATTATATGAAATAAAACAGATGGGGCACCATTACCGCTTTATTGAACAAATAGATTATGCGTTTGGCAAAAAATTAAAACCAACAAAAATTTCGACCAGTATTGATGATAATTATTTACGTGTAAAAATTTTAAGCCCCAACGATAAAAAAGCTACTTACTTATACGTTAAGCCGGCCAGTAGTTTACCACTTATACACCAGGATTAATTATTGCTTAATGCAAAACACCTTATTACCGTAAAACCCTACCAGGTAAGGGCTTTCATTATTAATGAGCATACAATTTTCGGGTAACCGGCTTAATTTAATTTCGGTATCGGTTATTTTGTTTTCAATTACATCTATTAAAAACAGCTTGTTTGTTTCATTCTCTAAAGCCATATAAAGGTGTTTTTCTTTATACAATAAAGACTTAACGGGTGCCTGCATTTTTTTATCGAACACCCGCTCGTATAATTTTTTGCCGAAAAAATCGAACATATCAATTCCGTTTTCAGTAGTGCAAATTAACAAAGGGCTGAGTGTGTTTTGCAACGTATCAATAAACACCGATGTTATTGTGTTTTCTTCAGGGAAATTTATTTCCTGCAACTTATCGGCTACCGAAATTTTGCAGAGTTTTTTGGTTACACCGTTTACATAACAAATGTTGGTGTTCTCGGTGTTTTTGCCTTCTTCAATAAAAACGGGTTGATTACCCATGGCAAGTTTTGTATTTATTTTTACGCGTGGTTCGCCTTTTCGGTTGGTTACATTTATATTGCCCAGCGTATCTATTAAAATAAAATAATCCTTTTGTTGCAATACCAAACGGGTTACCGGGCCTGTGTTTTTTACGGGTACAAAATCAACCAGGGGCCTGCCGTTTATAGCATAGCAAACGGTTGTGTTGTTTTTTAAGGGAATCCATAAGCGGTAATTTTTATTATTTTCATAATCAAATAAAGTCAAGCCACCTACAGCCATATCATGCAGCTTTGCAGGAAAACCGCTTACGTAATTTCCGTTTCTATCAATAACAAACAATTGGTTCTCGGTATTAAAAAGCAGCTGCAGTTTGTTGTTATCAAAATAATCAACCTGATGTATGCTGCCCAATATTTTTTGCCCGATATTTTTTTTCCATAAAATTTTGCCGGTGTTTGATAACAGGTATAAAGTATTAGCCTTATCAAAACAAACCAATTCGGTTTCGTTGGTAAGGTGGTTTTTTACAGGTGTTGGGTTTATGTACAAATCAGTATCCAGCAATGTTTCCCAAAGGGTGTTTTGGTATAATTTGCTTTTAGGGTTGTAATTTACACAGGCTTTAAAAAACAGGTTGTTTTTTAGTTTTTCAACCGTTAAAGCCATCGATTCATATTTATCAAACATTTCGTACGACTGGCTGAATAGCTTTATCATATTTGCCGATACACCATCCATTATTTTTTCGCGGCATTTATAAACGTCGGCATAAAATAAAAAAGCGCTTTCGATGGAAAGGTTTTTATCCATAAAATTCACAACACGCTCATTGGTGCCTAAATTATTTTTTTCGGAAACCGATTTTTTAAAATCGCTTAAAGCATGGGGTTCGTTGCTAAAAACAAGTGTATTGTTATGGCCGATTGCATATTTAAAATTCTTGGCAAAAAAACGACCACATAAATCGGAGAATAAATTTCCCTCAACATCGGTATAAACTCTTACCGAATCAGGGGTTTCAAAAGTTGAATCGCTAAGGGCTTTTAAAAAATCATCGGCAGCTTTTTCATCGCTAACCTGCACTAAGCCATAATCCTGCTCGGTATCGGTACATTTGGCGGTAAACAGCAGGGCAAAATCGCCTATAAATTTTTCTATTTCGGTTTGGGCATCGGCATTAATTTTTTCGGTATACGGTTGTAAATCCTGCTTACGTTTTTCAGCATCGTCTACATAATTGTTTTCTATAAACTGAGGATACTTGCTTATGCTTATAGCCTGCAATTGCAGGGTATTATAAGGCAGCACATTAAAGGCATCTTTAAAATTTACCGTGCGTTGATTTTTTAATGTACTGTAAATTACCGACGAATCGTTTGAAAGAAAACCCTGTGTATTTAATTCGCTGGGGGTAATGTTGGCATCAACCGAAAGCCAGGCTTCTTTTGTTTTGCCATACGCATCTTTATTTTTTAGTGATGAGGCAAAAAAGTTTGTCCATGCACGGTTGTAAAAATTTGGCAGATGGATAAACAGGTTTATATCACTTTCGTTATCCTCGGTTTTGTAGGTTTCGGTAAAAATTTTGTTTTGTGCTAATGATGTTCTATTATTCTTAACAGCCTCTTGAAGAAAATTTGAGTTGCCTGAAAATACTACCAACCCCGCATTTACATAGGTGTAAAAAGTGTAGTTGGTTTGCTTGCACTCATATACATTAGCATTTAATTTTTTCGCCGAAAAATTTTTGGTGAGGAAGGATATAAATAAATCGTTCGTGCTAATATCAGCTAAATTAAAAGCGGCCAGCAATTCGGTTTTTTTGTTTTGATACAGGGCCACGTAAACCGACTGTACCCCAAACTGGCTGCTATTGGTTGTATTACTGATTAATGAATCGGCTTTTTGCAGGGTTTTATTAAACTGTTTAATGGCATCGGCTTTTAAAAGCTCATCCCACATTAAATTACCCTGGTTAATTTTTTCAGAAAGCTGGTGCAGGTTTTTTGTTTCAATTAAAGCATAACAGGTGTCGGGTAAAACGCTAAGCGGGTTTGCAGTGGGGCGTTTTAAATTGCTTAAATACAAATAACCCCAGGTACCACAGGCAAGGGCGGCAATTACTAAAATAATAAAGGCAATTTTCTTAATCACAATACCAAGTAAAGATAAATAAGATTAGTGCGTTTGGCTGTAGTTTTAAAAAAGGTTATGAAACCTTATTTGTGAAAAAATATAGGCCTAAAATAAACTTAGTTGCGGCGGCAAAAGCGTAAAACTTTTGCGGTGGTATTTGCAATCGCCATGTTTTCTAATGCCATCCCGGTGTAGTATTGTTGGGTAGCCCTTGTTTTTATCCCAGCCATAATGCGGAAACTCATCGTGCAACCTCATCATTACATCATCTCGGTGCGTTTTTGCCAGTAATGATGCAGCGGCAATACTCATATAGGTGGCATCGCCTTTTATAACACACAGGTGCTTAATATTTTTATACGGTTTAAAGCGGTTACCATCAATCAATAAAAAATCGGGGGTTAGTTTAAGCTTATCAACCGCATGGTGCATAGCCAGTATGGATGCGTTTAAAATATTTATTTTATCAATTTGGGTATGGTTAACTTCAGCCACTGCCCAGGCTAAAGCGGTTTGCTTAATTTCATCAGCAAGCTCGTAACGTACTTTTTCGGTAATTTTTTTTGAATCGTTAATAAACTTATTTTTATAATCTACCGGCAAAATAACGGCAGCAGCC
>DATFTU010000173.1:0-3534 GCA_035261565.1 Bacteroidia bacterium | reverse complement strand
GGTGCCGGTACACAAACCATTACTATAAACACCCCCGGTAAATATTGGGTAACCGTTACTAACCAGCAAGGTTGCACAAGATCAGATACTATGCAGGCTTATTTAATTATGCCCGGTAAAACATCCATTTCAGGTTGTGTTGTTGATACAGTGAGTACCCTACAAAGCATAGTGTTGAGTTATTTGTGGAACGATGGAACGACTAACCCTGTGAAAACGTTTACGGCATCGGGTATTTATTGGGAAGATGTTTCGTTTATTGGAGGGTGTACGGTTAGAGATAGTTTTTATATTACTATACACCCCAAGCCAATTGTAAACCTGGGTGCCGATACAACTTTTTGTAAAGGAAACCTGGTATTAAATGCTGCAAATGCTTTATCCTCATATACCTGGAGTACCGGAGAAACAACACCAACTATAACCGCTATAAAAGCAAATACCTATTGGGTTACCGTAAAAACACAATTTGGTTGTGGGGCAAGCGACACACTTATTGTAACGCCTGAATTAAGCATGTTTAATTTTGTGATGCCAAATATTGTTACACCTAATGGTGACAACCTGAATGATGAAATTGATTTTAGTAAATACCAATTTAGCACCTTACAATTGAACATATATAACCGTTGGGGAGAAAAAGTTTTTGAAAGCAGTGACCCTAATGCTGTTTGGAAACCCACCAACGCAGATGGCACGTATTTATATACCGGGCAATATAAAATTGATTGTGGAACTGAAACACAAACAAAAGATTTAAAAGGGTTTATTACTTTGGTTAGGTAATTACGGCCTTTTAAAAATAACGCCTAACTATTTTTATTTTTTTACCCAACCATTAGTGTGGCTACTGCGTATAAGTGTAGTATAAACCACAAAAAATATATTTATGAAAAAATTAAGTGTTGCTTTAGCTGTTGTGCTTGCACTGGCATCGTGTAAAAAAGACCCTAATATACATCATAGTCCGGTAGGCGGTGGAGGCGATACGCCTGTTAGTGGCCCCATTACTCCATCGCGTGATACGAGTTTTTATGGGTTTCTTACCTTTTCGAAAACGGTATTTGTGCCGCAATCTTTTTTGAGTTTTATTGCCATATCGTACAGTGCCAGTGCCGAGTTTGTATCTACACCGCAAAGCGGCCACAGCACTCTTACTAACCTGGAAGCCGTTAATTCGGTGGAGATTGATAATGACCCTTTAGCTTTTAACGCCACTAGCATAAATTATCAAACTACCAGCAGCCCTATGGATACCACATGCCACTGGCAGGTGGTGGGGCTAAACAATATTCCATCCTTTAATTATACCAGTACCAAAGGTTTTTTAGGGAATACTAATTTTTCCAGTTACCTAATAGCCATTAATGATACTATTTATCGCAGCCAGCCATTAACCGTGCAATTTGGTTCTATTAACACAAAGGGCTTACACGTTATAGTTAGCGATGGTGTGCATACAGTTAGCCATTCTGTAGCGGCAGGCATTACATCGTATACATTTCCTGTAGGGGCGTTAGCACCTTTAGCAAACAGCGCAAATAGTGACGGTTATATATTAATAACTATGGAAAACGACGATATTGAAAGTGTAAGCGGCAAGCCAATGAAGTTTGCGTTTGTAAGTAATTTTAAACGAACTATTTATGTAAGGCCGTAATAAGCCGAGGCTATAGAGAAGAACAACTACATTTTAAGATGTGGTTGTTCTTTTTTTATTTAATAAGCTTTGCTTTGATTACTCTTTCAGGAATGAAACCCCAATAACGTGAGTCGATTGAGTTATCGAAATTATCGCCGATGACAAAATAGTAGTTTTGTTTGGCTACGTAATAGGTTACGGGTTTTTTGTTTATTAAAATGGTATCGCCTTTTGTTTGGAGTTCGTTATTTTCATAAACAGAAATTAGTTTTGTATAAAGAGCAATATTAGCCGTATCTAAACGCAGGGTATCGTTTTTTTGAGGAATGCAAAGCGGGCCAAAAAAATCTTTGTTCCATTTTATTTGCGGGTGCTGCGGAAAAATATTTTCATCGTACAAGCCCGAATCTTCGGAGTTTTCTTTAATAGAAATATTTCTGCCTTTAAGCTCGAAAAATTTTGCACGTGTAAGTGTAACTATGTAAACACAACTATCATCCACCAAATATTTTTCGGTAATGGCGGCTTCGTTAAAAAGTGCAGTATCTTTTTGCTGTTTAAATTTTATAATGTAGTTGTGCAGTAAATTATCGTTTAAGGAAAGTATTTTACCGTTTACAAAAAGCAGCGATTTATTTACAATAACAGTATCGTGCGGAATAGCCACTACACGTTTAAAAAACAAATCGGGTTGCTGGATGGTATCTTTATCATTAACGGGCATGGCAAGCTGCACCACATCGCCTTGCTTAACAGCTGATGATAAAAATGTATAAGGCCGTATAAATACCCATTTGTTTTGCCCCATCATGGGCGACATAGAAAGGGAGTTAACCTGCGCCATATCTATAAGATAAAACTTACAAGCTAAAAAAACCAATACACCTGTTAGTACGGATACTAAAAACGTTTTCAGGCTATATCGTTTTAGTATGGGCATGGCGGTTTATGCGGCTTCTTTTTTATGTTTTCTTTTTCGGTATTGGCTAAAGCCAACCCAAACAGCAATGATACCAATAACAACCAGGTAATATGAATGCGAAATGCCATCGTCGGTAACAACAGTAAAGAAACGCTCCCAACGATATTTACCTTCTTTTGAGTTTTTAAATAACGATGATATAACACCTTTACCAGAAACAGGGTTTTTGTCGGAGTCTTTCATACTAAACCAAATAAATATGGGTTTGCCCACAATATGGTCGAACGGTACAAAGCCCCATGAGCGTGAATCGGCCGAGTTATGGCGGTTATCGCCCATCATAAAATAATAATCCTGTTTAAAGGTGTATGTATCGGCTTGCACATCGTTAATAAAAATTTTTCCGTCTTTTATTTCCAGTTTATTGCCTTCGTACACTTGTATAATGCGGCTATACAAACAAATATTTGAAAGATTTATTTTTACAGATGCCCCTTGTTGAGGCATAACCAATGGGCCGAAGTTATCATTGTTCCATGGATAAGCGGTATTGTGCGGAAAAATATCTTCATCATACTCGCCGGCAGGTTTGTTTTGTTTAATAACCGAAACAACACCAAACATATTTTTTACGCGCTGCATTACATCAACCGGCATGTTGAGTTTAAACACCAATGTAGTATCATCATTTACTTTTTCAAACCTGGCCTCATCCACATAAATATCAAATTTATCTAAAGCGGCCTCGTTCATCATAACAGCTCCGCTTGATAAATCTACATCACCAAAAAAAGAAGTTAAACGGCCATTGGCTACTTGAGCTTTAATTTTTACATAGTAAAAATGCTGCGCATGGGTGGGGGTTGGCAAAATTTTATCGTTTATATAAACCTGCCCATCTTTAATTTGCAACTTATCTCCGGCAATGGCAATACACCGCTTTACATAAAACTCGCGTTTATCAACAGGG
>DATFTU010000172.1:0-4643 GCA_035261565.1 Bacteroidia bacterium | reverse complement strand
GACCATCAAACCAATAACTTTTTATGCAGCTTGCATTTAGGCAAAGAAGTTATAGGTATTTCATTGCTTGATATTTCTACCGGAGAATTTATTGTTGCTGAGGGAAATGCATCGTACATAGAAAAGATTGTACATAAGTTTAGCCCCAATGAAATTTTATTTGAACGCAACAAGCGCGCGCAAGTATTGGATTTACTGGGTGATAAATATTATATATACGGCATTGATGATTGGGCCTTTACATTTGACTACGGACATGAATCATTAACCAAGCATTTTAATACAAACTCATTAAAAGGTTTTGGTATAGAAGAAATGCCTGCAGCCATTGCATCATGCGGTGCCATGTTATTTTATCTGCACCAAACACGCCATGATAAATTAAAGCACATAACATCTTTAAAACGTATTGATGAGCATGAGTTTGTTTGGTTAGATAAATTTACCTTCCGCAATTTAGAGTTAATTTACCCTTTGCACGAAAATGGGAAAGCCTTATTTGATGTAATTAATGGCACGGTTACTCCAATGGGCACTCGTTTATTAAAACGTTGGATTGCCATGCCATTAAAAAACATATCACAAATAAATAAGCGCTTAGATGTTATTGAATTTTTTACCAAATACACCGAAGAAGCTAATAAATTACATAGCGAATTAAGTCAGTTAGGTGATTTAGAGCGCTTGATATCAAAAGCAGCAGCCATGCGCATTAACCCACGTGAGTTGATGCAACTAAAAAGGTCGCTCACCATAACTGAAAACATTAAACAAAACCTGAAAGACTTTAACAATAAATATTTTGAAGACACTATTACAGGATTACAAGATTGCAAAGAGCTTCAACAACGATTAGACTCTTTAAACGAAGATGCCCCTGTATCAATAGCCAAAGGAAAAGTGATGGCTGATGGTGTAAATGCTGAACTTGATGAATTAAGGCAAATTGCTTATTCGGGCAAAGATTATTTATTAAAAATTCAACAGCGCGAAGTTGAGCGTACAGGTATTACTTCGTTAAAAGTGGCTTACAATAATGTGTTTGGTTATTACTTAGAAGTTACCAATTCGCATAAAGATAAAGCTCCGGCAGATTGGGTACGCAAACAAACGCTTACCAATGCAGAGCGTTACATTACACCCGAATTAAAAGTTTACGAAGAAAAAATTTTAGGTGCTGAAGAAAAAATTACCGCACTTGAAACAAAATTATTTGAAGAACTGGTAGCTTACGTTACCGAGTTTACCATTAACATACAACAAAATGCTGCTTTGCTGGCTCGTTTAGATTGTTTACTTGGTTTATCTATTGTAGCTAACAACAACAAATATGTGCGCCCTACGGTTAACGAAGGATTTGCTATTGATATTAAGGAAGGTCGACACCCTGTTATAGAAAAACAATTACCGGTTGGAGATGAGTATGTGAGTAATTCGGTTTTTTTAGATACCGAAGCACAGCAAATTATGATGATAACCGGCCCTAACATGAGCGGTAAATCTGCCCTATTACGCCAAACGGCTTTAATTACCCTATTAGCACAAACAGGTTGTTTCGTTCCGGCACAAAGTGCTGATATTGGTTTGGTAGATAAAATATTTACCCGTGTTGGAGCTTCGGATAACATTTCTTCAGGTGAATCAACCTTTATGGTTGAAATGAATGAAACTGCCAGTATCCTGAATAACTTAAGCAACCGAAGTTTAATTTTATTAGATGAAATTGGAAGAGGAACCGCAACTTACGATGGCATATCAATTGCCTGGGCCATTGCAGAATATATACACCAAAACCCGCAACATAAGGCAAAAACATTATTTGCCACACATTACCATGAGCTGAATGAAATGCAGCAATATTTTCCGCGTGTAAAAAATTATCACGTAACTGTAAAAGAACTTAGCAATAAAGTAATTTTTATGCGCAAGCTTGCCGAGGGCGGCAGCGAACATAGCTTTGGTATACATGTAGCTAAAATGGCCGGTATGCCTAAAGATGTAGTTGAACGTGCTGGAGAAATTTTGAAGAAATTGGAAAAAGAGCACGAGCTTGAGCCCAACCAAACCCTGGTTGATACCGAAGGCAGACTGGTACAAAAAAATACAGATAGTGATTATCAACTAAGCTTTTTTCAATTAGATGACCCCGTTCTTCAGCAAATAAAAGAAGAGATTTTAAAAACGGATGTAAACACCCTAACCCCTGTTGAAGCTCTTTTAAAATTAAATGAAATTAAAAAACTGTTAGGTAAATAATCCTACAAGTACTATGTCAGACTTCAACGATATCATGCTCGATTTAAAACGTAAGCTTTACAAGCCCGTTTATTTTCTGCATGGCGAAGAGTCCTATTTTATTGATGAGATTGGAAACTACATTGAGCATAACGTATTAGATGAAACTGAAAAAGGGTTTAATCAAACAGTATTATACGGCAGAGATACTGATTTAGCCAGTATTATCAGTTTGGCAAAAGGTTTCCCTATGATGGGCGAACGACAAGTAGTTATTGTAAAAGAAGCCCAAACTTTAAAAGAACTTTCAAAATCTACCGGTGATGGAGATGAAGTAAAAGAAAAGAAATCGGCATCCGACACTAAAAATCCATTAGCGTCTTATCTTGAAAATCCGCAGCCATCAACCATTTTGGTTTTTTGCTTTAAGTACAAAAAATTAGATGCTCGTTCTACTCTTGCAAAAACAATCGCTAAAAAGGCCGTGTTGTTTGAGTCAAAAAAACTGTACGATAATAAAATTCCTGACTGGATAAACGGATATTTAAAGGATAAAAAATACAGCATTAACCCTAAAGCGGCAATTTTATTAGCCGAATATTTAGGAAATGACCTTTCAAAAATTGCTAATGAAATTGGTAAGCTTTGCATTAATTTACCCGAGAATAGTGAAATTACTATAGATCATGTTCAGCAAAATATTGGCATCAGTAAAGATTTTAATGTGTTTGAACTGCAAGATGCGCTTAGTAAAAAAGATGTGTTAAAAGCAAACCGTATAGTGCAATATTTTGCCGCAAACCCAAAGGAAAATCCGCTGATAATGACTAATGCTTCTTTATATGGTTATTTTCAAAAAGTGCTGTTATATCATTTTGTGCCTGACAAAAGCAGGGGCAGTGTTGCCAGTGCACTTGGAATGAACCCATTTTTTGTTGAGGGTTACGAGCGTGCAGCACGTAATTATAATACTGCCAAGCTAAAATATATTTTTGGTTACCTGCACGAATGTGACGCCCGCTCTAAGGGTGTTGATAATGTTAGTGTTGAAGATGGAGACTTGTTAAAAGAAATGGTTTTTAAAATTTTACACTAATGGGGGTCTGGCTTAAAAAAAACTGGCTTATAACATTAATACTTGGTATTGCTTTTCTATTGCGGTTTATTCCCTTATTTGAGTACGAGTTTTTTTACGACGAGTTAAGTGCATTAGACAGGATTCGTTATAGTTCATTTTCTGATATAATAGATAAAGGCGTAAAAGAATTAGATGTACATCCGGCATTTATTCAATTATTTTTATTGGTTTGGGCTAAAATTGGTGGTACATCTGAGGTGTGGATTAAATTGCCTTTTTTAATTTTCGGTGTCATTTCCTGCTGTTTATTATACTCTTTTGCAAAAAAATGGTTCGATTATAAAACAGCTATTATTTCCGCTATTGTAATTAGCTGCTCTATGATTTTTATTGTTTACAGTTCTTCCAACCATTTATACTCCAGTGGCCTTTTGTTTACTATAACAGCTACTTATTATCTTTTCGAAATTGCTTTTGGCAACTCAATTAAATTTAAACATTATGTGCTTTTTGCTTTATTTATTCTTTTAAGTGCTTTTAACCACCATATGAGTGGTCTATACGGTTTTATTATTGGTGTACTTGGTTTTATTTTTGCTCAAAAAAAACAAAAAATATATTTACTTATAACTTTTGTCAGCATAGGTATTTTATATCTACCGCATTTATCCATAACATTATACCAAGCAACCAAAAGTATAGCAGCCGGAGAAGATGGCTGGTTAACCCCTCCAAAATGGTACGCCTGCTTTAAATTTTTAAAAACGCTTTTTGGCACAGGTTTACTAATTTATCTTTTTATCCCATTATTTATATACGGGTGTGTTAAATCAGGGTTTACCTTTTTTAAAGACCGGAAAATTATTTTTTTATTGCTGGCATTTATTTCATACTGTACTATTATACATTTTTATTCCATTTTTAAAACCCCGCTTTTACAGTTTTCTGTTTTAATGATGGGTTCTTTTGGTTTTATTGTTGTTGTGGCCCGAGCTTTATCCTATATTCCTGATAAACTATTTAATACCACCAGTATTATATTAATTGCGGCCTTTTTAGTACAAACTATTTTTGTTAAACAATATTATTCGTTAGGCATAAAACAAAGTCATAAATCTGCCGTAATGCAAACCATTGAAGCAAAAGCAAAGTACGGTACAGATAATGTTTTTGCCATATATGATACCGAAACTTTTTTTGTTACACGGTATATGGATGAATTTAAACAACCACATTTTAAATGCCTGACAGCATTTGATTCTGTTTTTAAAAGTCCCATGTTACTTACCCGGTATTTAAAAGCGCTAAAAGAAAATTACATAATACTATC
>DATFTU010000171.1:0-2656 GCA_035261565.1 Bacteroidia bacterium | reverse complement strand
TGTTATCAATTTCTTCCCAAGAATAAGTTAGTACATCGTTATCAGGATCAATGGCTGAACCTGTTAATGAGAAAGGCGTTGATGCGGGTACCACATAATTAGGCGATGCAGTTACTACCGGTGGATGATTATTTGAAGCAGTGTGTACAGGGCAGCCATTACCAGCACCTGAATTGGTGTAAGCAACAATTTCATCATAACTAATTGCATGGAAATATGGAATGCTGTGTGCAGAATCATCATTAGGAGAACAAATACCCGCATAAGCCATAATAGTAATACCACTGCCGGGTTCAACCATGGTGCCCGGGTTTTGATTGCCTGAACAAGAACCTGTTACAGCTCTAAATGTATGGTTTCCTCCAAAATCATGCCCCATTTCGTGCGCTACATAATCAATATCATACCCATCGCCTGTTGGTTGGGGGCTTCCGGTAATACTTTGTGCTTTTTGCCCGGTAGTACAAACACCCCCCAGAGTAGATAAACCACCGCCACCGGTACTAAATGTATGGCCTACATCGTAATTAGCATCACCAATATTGTTATCTATTACAGTTTGACTTTCGTTTATAAGAGTATTGGCATTATTATTTCCGGTAAATGGGTCGGTGCTTGCATTGGTATAAACAACCACCGTTTCAGTAGCCACTAAAACCATTTTAATGGCTAAGTCGGTTTCATAAACACCATCCACACGATTAACTGTAGTAACAATGGCTGATAGTGTTTGGGCCACAGTAGGGCTCGATTGCCCGGTTGCCGCTACTGCATATTCGCCAGTACAGGCAACAGCTAATCTATACGTTCTTAAAGTTGCGCCTACACATGTTATAGCTTCAGTTTTTTCTACAGCACCATTTTCTTTTTTTTTACCGGTAGGATTTACTGAAGATGCTGGTTTTACAACATCTCCACCTTCTTCAGCTATAACATATTTAGGGTCTTTTTCTAAATCATATTTATAATAACTTATATAATCTGTTGAGTTGGTACGGCAAAAAGGGTCAATAAAAATATCGCCACCGGGTCTCCTTAACATGGCATGAAAACCCATTTCGGTCCAGTCTAATTTACCTGATATACCTGGTTCATCAATGCCAATAACGTTAAAGGTTTTTATGTTTGGAAATTGAGCTGCCAATTCGGGGGCCATTACCGGAGATTGAACAACCCTAAATTTTTTAAGACTGCCATCGGGCATAGGTAATTCAATAATAGCAGGGGAATTGGCTAAATTTACTTGCTTTTCATCAGGCGATGCCCATAAAGCGTTTTTAAAACTATCATCAACTAAGTGGAATACTTTATATTTTTTAGGAATTATAACTCTCTCTCCTAAAGGAGTAATTCCTTTTTCATTTGTAACAGGTTTCCATGTTTGCGCATGGACAAAACTAATTACAGCTAATGCTAATAAAAGAAATAGTTTTTTCATGTTGTTGTGTTTTTTTCAATAGTACAACCTTTTAAAGCTAAAAACAACAGTTTTTTGTTTTAATATAAAATTAAAATTCAGTTTTTAATACTATCTAATTAAGTAACACTACATATAAATCAATGTAACTCACTAATTATCTGTACTTTAATTAGGTTTATTTTCGGATAAATCTGGTAATAAAAAAAGAATTATGGAAGCAATGCCAGGTAACAAACAACCAATAATAAACCAGGTTATTGGGTTACGGCCCATGCGTTTGGCAAACAAAGCTGTTACCAGCGGAATGCTAAAAAGAAAAGCTAAACCCAGTGAAAAAAATGCTGCTGCCCCCATTATATAAATATAAATACCTCACAAAATTAATATAAATAAGAAGGAGTATTTAATTGATTATAAATAATCCGTAATCTTATTAAAATGTATCTTTGCGCCCTTCATGCAGGAACAAATAACATATATAGGCGAGCGTTTGTGGGCAGGGCACGTAGGTAATTTTTTTATTGTCCTTTCTTTTATTGCTTCCTTGCAAGCTGCCATTTCTTATTTCTTTGCCGAAAAAAATCCTTTAGAAACCAGCTGGCTAAAATTAGCGCGCGTTTCATTCCGTTTACATGTTTTAGGTGTTTTGGGTATAATGGGTACTTTGTTTTATATGCTGTATAACCATTATTATGAATACTGGTATATATGGCAGCACTCAAATAATATAATGCCCATGCGTTATATTTTTTCGTGCTTTTGGGAAGGGCAGGAGGGCAGTTTTTTATTATGGACCATTTGGCATGCCTTTATTGGTTTAATACTACAACGCACAGCTAAAAATTATGAAGCCGGAGTAATGAGCACATTATCATTAGTACAGGCTTTTTTGGCTACTATGTTATTAGGGGTGGTTATTTTTGGAACAAAAATTGGCAGCAACCCTTTTGTTTTGTTACGCGAAAATCCGGAGTTTAGTAATATTCCTATTTTTAAAAACCCGAATTATTTAGAAAAATTAGACGGGCGGGGCTTAAACCCATCTTTACAAAACTATTGGATGACTATACATCCGCCAACCTTATTTTTAGGATTTGCCTTAACTGTTGTGCCTTTTTGTTATGCCCTGGCAGGCTTATGGAAAAAAGATTTTAAAGGCTGGCAAAAGCCTGCTTTGCCCTGGGCTTTTACCGGCGTAATGATTTTAGGATTAGGCGTTTTAATGGGAGGTGCCTG
>DATFTU010000170.1:0-6355 GCA_035261565.1 Bacteroidia bacterium | reverse complement strand
AAACAGCATCATGAATAATTTCGCCGTCCATTTTCAGTACATTCTGAAATATACCATGCGTAGCCGGGTGCGTAGGGCCAAGGTTAAGTGTAGAATATTCTTTCTCTATAGTATCTGCTGCCGGTTTGGTATCTGCAGATGAAGCGCTATGTTTATTTTCTTTTTTGCTCATTATCAAATACTATTAACGTCCGAACATTTTATCGCTCTTATCTTCTCTTGTTTGGTCTTCTAACGGATATTCTTTTCTCATCGGAAAAATATCCATCTCATCTACATTTAAAATACGTTTCAGGTTAGGATGCCCTACAAATTTAATTCCAAAAAAATCATACGTCTCACGCTCCATCCAGTTGGCACCGTCCCATAAATCAGTAGCCGTTGGTATTTCAGGGTGGTTGATTGGGAAAAATGTTTTTACACGTATGCGGTAGTTTTTTTGCATGTTGTGTAAATGATAAACAACACCTAAATGTTTTTCATCGGCAGTTTGCATGCCGGTTAAATCAGTCAGAAAATGAAAATTAAGCTCTTCATCTTCTTTCAGGAATTTTAAAACCTCGTGTATTTTTTCTTTATTAACGGTAAACACAGGATAGTCGTATAACATCTCCGCTTTTTCAACACTGCCATGAAAATGATCGTGCAGCTTTTGGTTTACTTTGTTTAATAGTTCTTCGCTCATGTAAAAAATATTATTCCATTCCGTAACTATTCATCAATCGCTTATATTCAGGTGCATTTCTGCGGCGTAACGATTCGTTTTTAGCCAGTTCCTGTATTTTTAAAATGCCTTCTATAACCTGTTCAGGGCGCGGGGGACAGCCCGGTATATATACATCAACCGGTATAATTCTGTCTATGCCTTGTAAAACACTATAAGTATCAAATATACCGCCGCTGCTGGCGCAAGCACCCATTGATAAAACCCAGCGTGGTTCAGCCATTTGCTCATAAACCTGACGCAAAGTCGGGCCCATTTTTTTGGCAATAGTGCCCATAACCATCAATAAATCTGCCTGACGAGGAGAGAAACTTAAACGCTCCATACCAAAACGGGCTAAATCGTAATGAGATGCCATGGTTGCCATAAACTCAATGCCGCAGCATGATGTAGCAAAAGGCAAAGGCCACAGCGAGTTAGCACGGGCTAAACCAATTACATCATCTAATTTGGTGGCAAAAAAACCGGGACCTTCAAGTCCTTCAGGGCTTTTGGCAATTTCTAATTTTGTTCTATGAATTTCTTTACTCATTTAAAAGTCTTTAAATTGTAAATAGTTTAATCTTCCCAGGTAAGTGCTTTTTTGGCAATCATGTAATAAAAGCCAACCAATAACAATGCCACAAACGAAAACATTTCTATAATGCCAACAACTCCCAATTCTTTAAAGTTTACAGCCCAGGGGTACATAAAAATCACTTCTACATCAAATAGCACAAACAAAATGGCCACTAAAAAGTACTTAATAGAGAATGGCAAACGGGCGTTTCCCTCTGATTCTATACCACACTCAAAAGTATCAAGCTTAATTTTTGTTTTGCGTTTTGGCCCAATAGCATGGGTTAAAAACATGGTAAATGCCACAAAACCTGCGGCTACAATAAACATTAAAATAATAGGCAAATAATCAAGAGGTGTACTATTCATTATTTATTAGTTTAAAATAAGCACACAAATTTAGCATCTCATTTGATTTAAGCTAATTTTATTAGACAATTTAATGCTTTTTTAAGACCAGGTACCTGTTAGTAAATCCGGTAAATAGAATGATTATAAATTAAACCCTTACACCGATAACCAATACGTCGTCAATTTGCTCGTAAGAACCACGCCAATCAGTAAACACTTTGCGTAAATGCTGGTACTGCTCTTCCATTGGTTTATTAGTTATTTCAGCAAAGGTGCGTTGCAGGTTTGCAACCATAAATTTCTTCCCCTTTTCACCACCAAATTGGTCGGCATACCCGTCACTAAAAATATAAATGCAATCGTCTTTTTGCAACTGAATGGTGTGGTTGGTAAACTGGCGTTTTGTTTCAAACTCAAACTCTATACCACCTATAGGGAATTTATCAGGCTTTATTATTTCAGCGGCTTTATCGGCGGCCTCTTTTCTGTATAACCAAAGTGCACGGTTTGCGCCGGCATACTCAAGTGTCATGTTTGCTTTATTAAATGAGCATAAAGCTATATCCATTCCATCCCGACGCTCAAACTCACCTTTATTATGGTTTAGTGCTGTTTTAACCCCAACGTGCAAGGTGTTTAAAATTTCGGCCGGCTGATAAATATGCTGCTCACCCACAATCTCATTTAATAAAGAGTTACCTATAATACTCATAAACGCACCCGGTACACCATGCCCCGTACAATCAGCTGCGGCAAAAAGGTGTTTGCCATCGCGGTTAGCAAACCAGTAAAAATCACCGCTCACAATATCTTTTGGCATGTATAGCACAAACGATTCAGGAAAATCTCTCTTTAAATTGGTAATAGCAGGCAATAAGGCTTCCTGTATGTTTTTAGCATACTTAATACTATCAGTCATTTCTAAATTTTTATGCTCGATAGTTGCCTTCTGTTCAATAACCTCTTTATTGATGAGTTCTACTTTTTGTTTCTCCTCACGCAATTCACGTGTGCGAGAGGCCACTTCTTTTTCAAGCTTTACTTTATCAGCATATAGCTTTTTGGTTTTATAAAAGTTATATCCGTAAGCCGATGCAAAAATTATGATAACGTATAATGTGTAAGCCCACCACGTACGATACCAGGGCGGCAATACTTTAAAACTATACTGTAAAGGTTCTTTGTTCCAAAAGCCATCGTTGTTCCTGGCTTTTAAGTGAAATGTATAATTACCCGGTTGTAACGATGAATAAGTAACCTCTGTTTTTGATGTTACAGGCACCCAATCTCCGTCAACCCCATCTAATTTAAATTGATAAAGTACTTCATCAGGATTTGTTTGAGATATCCCAATAAAATCAAAGGTTACGTGGTTTTTGCTATAAGGCAGTTTTAAATCAATTGGCAAACCTGTTAATGAGTCTAAACTTTTTGCATAAGGTGCAAGATCGGTTTTTTCAAAAAATATTTTTATATCAGTTATTAAACATGAGGGTTCCTGATAATTGGTTTTTTCAAAATGGGGGTTAAACATAGTAACACCCTTAACGGTTCCAAACCATAGTTTACCCTCATCATCTTTAATAGCTGAATTAAAATTACACTCTAATCCTTTTAACCCCTCTTCTTTACCAAAATGCTTAACGATAACTTTTTTATTGGCAATAAAATTATCCACCTGCATGGCATCTATCCCTTTGTTGGTACCAATCCACAAACGGTTTTTGTCATCAAACACTAAAAAATAAACCTGATTTGAAATTAGCCCGTCTTTCTCTCCAATATTTACAAACTCTTTTTGGTTATAATAAAACACACCGTCCTCGGTACCAAACCAAAGGTTTCCGCTTTTATCTTTTACCACATTATAAACCGATTTATTGGTAAACTTATTTTTAATATCAAATATTTCGGCAGATTTTCCATCGTATTTTATAGCGCCATAACTGGCAGTTGCCAGCCATATATTATGCTGGCTGTCTTCTGTAATATTATATATAGCTAAATCAGGGGCACCTTTTAATTTATTTACCGCTTCAACAGGTTCTTTTTTCCCTTTTTCACCAAAAACAACCAAGCCGTTACCTGTACCTATATAGTGCACTCCTTTTGAGCTATGATAAATAGAGTAAATAGTTTGATAATCCGATTCCTGCCAATAGTTAATAAACTTATTTTCGTTTAATATGCTTAATCCTGCCTGTGTCCCAATCCAAAGCCTTCCATCTTTATCTTGCGCCATGCAATTAACATTATTATCAATAAGGCTTTCTTTGGTGTTTTTCGCATTAACTACATAACTCTTCTTTTCTTTTCCGCTCATGCATAATAAACCATTATCGCGCACAGAAATCCAGTACTTTTTATCTTTTGATTGATATATAAAATTTACATAATCGCCCGGAAGGCCATCTTTTTCGCTATAATTTACAACAGCCTCTGTGCTTAGTTTACTAACACCAAAACCATCAGAGCCAAACCATAAATTGCCTTCGCTATCAATAAATGATGATAAAACCAGGTTACCACACAATCCGTTTTCTATTAAAAATTTTTGATGCGCAAGCCCATTATATTTAACAACTCCTTCGTTAGTTGCTAACCATAGTACATTGTTTTTGTCTTTGCTTATGCTTGTAACAGCCATGTTTTCAAGCGATATGCCAGCCACATTTACCCGACTCATTTTTTTAGAAGCATCGACCGAATAGAGCCCTGCAATGGTACCTATATAGACATTGCCTTTACTATCTTCATTAAACGAACGAATAAAATTTTCCGACATTCCATTTTTGTTGTCAAACCAGGTGTATGTGTTGTTTGCCGGCGAGTAACAACAAGCCCCGTTTTGTATAGTACCAAACCAATAATTTCCGGCATTATCCTGGTAAATAGTAAAAACGCTTGAACTTTCTAAAAGTTTATTACCAATTAATTTAATAGGTTTTTGTTTTTCATTTAAATAACAGGCTCCTTTTTGAGTACCAATCCATATTTTTTCTGATTTATCAATATAAACTCTATAAACTGTATTCGTTGGTAAACCATTGCTGGTATCAAAACGAATGTCTTTAAACTTGTTTTTTATTTGCAGCCCATCATAGGTAGCAAAATACATGTTTTGGTTTTTATCCTCAATAATTGAGAAGATAGTGTTACTGATAGCCCCATTGCCAGGAGAGAAATTTTTAAATGTTTTGCCATCGTACATAGAAACACCGCCGCCACCTGTGCCAAACCACATATAGCCTTTGCTATCCTGAAAAATGCAATTAACCTGAGATTGGGCTAATCCATCATCTACATTATAGTTTCTGAAATCGTAAGTTTGCGAGAAACCCGTTGCGGCTACAAAAAATAAAATAATATGTAGCCAAAATTTACGCATGTGCTGTTTGAGGTGTTTTGGCGTACTTATGTTTTTTAATGCAGTCAACAAAAAATTTCACTTTTTCTTTTTCGGTATCCGGATATAATCCATGCCCTAAATTGGCAATGTATTTGTCTTTGCCAAAAGCATTAAGCATTTGTTTGGTTTGTTTTTCAATTTCATCAAAACCGGCATACAACAAACAGGGGTCGGCATTTCCTTGCAGGGTTTTACCTGGGCCAATAATTTTTCTTGCTTCAGCAGGGTTCACGCTCCAATCTAAACCAACAACACTACACGATGTGTTTTTAATTTCAGCCAAAGCAAAGTGTGCATCTTTTGCAAATATGGTAACGGGCACTTTTTTGCTTAACGCATCGCATATCATTGACATATATTTTAATGAAAACTCCTTATGCATTTCGGGTGATAACACTCCCGCCCACGAATCGAATATCTGAATAAGATTAGCACCTGCTTCAACCTGTGCCAACAAATAATTAATGCTGCTTTGCGCAATTTTTTCAAGTGCTTGATGAGCCAGTTCAGGCTCCGTATATAAAAACTTTTTTGCCTTGCTAAAGGTTTTGCTGCCACTGCCTTCAACCATGTAAGCTAATAATGTCCAGGGGGCGCCGCAAAAGCCAATTAAGGGCACACGGTTATCCAATTGCTTTTTTGCTAAACGAATGGCATCGTACACGTATTGTAAATTTCCTCCATCAGTAACATGCAAACTATCTACATCTTGCAGAGTTGCAATTGTTTTTTCAAACCAAGGGCCTTTAGCCTCTATCATTTGGTAAGGCAAACCCATAGCCTCAGGAATAACCAGTATATCCGAAAAAATAATAGCGGCATCAACCCCTAAAATATCAACCGGCTGAACGGTAACTTCGGCAGCTAACTCAGGGTTTTTTACAAATTCTATAAAATTTTTTGCTTGCGCTCTAACAGCCCTGTACTCTGGTAACACTCTGCCTGCCTGACGCATAAGCCACACGGGCGCTCTCTCAACCTCTTCTCCTTTAGCGGCACGCAGAAATAAGTCGTTTTTTATCATCCGTTCAAAAATAAGATAAAAATGAGATAATTTGCGGGTAAAGTGTATTTTTATTAGCTTGCATGTTTAAATTTGACAGAATATGTTTTCTAAAACAAGTAATAACGGCAAATCGGCCGATAGTACATCGGTAAATTTAATTGCCGCAGGCACCACTATTACAGGAGATGTTAAAACAGAGGGAGATTTTAGGATTGACGGTACTTTGCAAGGTACGTTAGTGGTAAAAGGCAAATTGGTTGTTGGCTCAAACGGACATATACAAGGTGAAATTGAATGCCAGAACGCT
>DATFTU010000169.1:0-2487 GCA_035261565.1 Bacteroidia bacterium | reverse complement strand
ATTTACGTTTAATTACTCGGCTATTGGTAAAAAATTAGTTGCAAAATTAGATAGTGAATATATTGTGGCCGATTATTTTGTAAACGGCAAATCAAGTATCATTAACGGAAAACTAACAAAAGGCAGTAATACACAGCAAATAACTTTTCCGTATAAACAAAAATTAGACCCCAATGCCGAACAATATGAATTTAACGTGGATGGGCTTAGCGCCAGCGTATTTGATGATACAAGCAATCCTTCGTTATATGTGGTTGGTTACCGGACTACCGATTCTGTTTTTATACAAACCATCAACCCGCATGGGTTAGAAATGACATATTCTATTTTTAAAGGCAAAAAAGAAATTGAAAAAGGAACCTCTAAAAATGTACACTTAACAGCAAAAGATGATAGTAAAGATGCTTATTTTGTGACATACTATTATACGTGGCTTGGGCATCAGACACAGAGAACAAATGGTATTCAGGTTTACAATAAAGCTTTAGATGTTAGTATTGAACCTCCCAGAGAAATTTATCCCGGCCAAAAAACCAAGGTAAAAATAAAAGTTACTGATTATAAAAAGAGGCCATTAGAAAATGTAAATATAACTGCCTATGCTATAAACTCGCAGTTCGAAAAAAATAATAACCCGTATTTTCCTTACTCCGGTAAATTATTTAGAAAAACCGGCAATACCGACAGTTATGAACTGGATCAGGAAAACAAAGAGGAAGGAGACTTGTTGTTATCTATACCCTGGAGAAACCGAATGCACCTTGATACTATGCCTTATTACAAAATGCTGTATCCGGCAAATGGTATTCACTACAATTATGATTCAGCACAAACCATAAATGCCGAATTTGCCCCTTTCCTTTTTGATAAAGGTAAACGGGTGCCTGTATATATTGTGTATATAGATAATAACCCTGTTTACTATTACAACACCGATAATGCGGCCGAGTATGCTTTTATGGCAAGCTATGGTTATCATAAAATAAAAATACGCACACTTGATAAAGATTACCTGGTTGATAGCGTATTATTTAAACAACGTACCAAGCTCGATTTGGCAATGGATGTAAATAATTTGCCAAAAAATGTAACCGTGGTTCAAAAAAATAACCGACTTACTGATGAAGAAAGAATATCGGTTAAAAATTCTGTCATTTCTATTTATGATTATCCGGGTGCAATAAATTATTTATGGCAAGATAACAAAGCTATTGTACTTTTCCGAGACAAATACCAAAACACTTATCCTACATTACATAGGTTTGGCGGCTTTTTTCCTAAGAATATGAATTTTGCTGTTCAAAACGATTTTTATCAATCTTTTTTATTTGAGCCAGGCTACGATTATATAATTAAAAACGGTGTAGTTAAATTAACTGCAAATTCTTTTTTTTATACTGAGGTTGCCCTTAGCCCTAACCAAAACTCATATCCCGCAATGGGATTGCGAGTAACTTCAGTAAATAATATAAAACTTAAAACACCTTTAAATTGGTTTAAAGATTTTGCAACGTATAATGTTAACAGTACAACTGAGGGCAATGGCACCTATAAATATGAGTACACAGGTGATAGTTCAATCTGCCTTATACGTGTTCAAAATTATGGCAATGATAGTTTAACGCATTTCTATTATGGTTTTGGCAATAATGTTTTTTACAATTTGCAACCCGGCTTGTATAACGTAACATTTATTACATTCAATAAATATTATATTAAAAAAGATTCGGTTACAATTTTACCCGATGGTACTTTATTTCAACGTTTTGGAGATACTTCGTTTGAAAAAGGGATTTTCTCTGATAAAAAAGATACCATGGCGCATACTACGGCAAAAAACAACTGGCAAACTCCGCAAGAGGTATCTTTGTTTGATACCTATACATACGATAACATAAAAGATGGCGGTGCAATAAAGGTTGTACTTACCGATAAAAAAACAAAAGAATCTATTCCGTTTGCAAACGTGGTTGTATATAACGGGAAAACACAAATAGCTGTTGGCACAACCGACATGGATGGTAATGTAACAATAAGGCCGTTACCACCCGGACGCTATAATGTTAAAGCTGTTTATGTGGGGTATCAACCAAGCCAAATTAATGATGTGCCTGTACGTAAAAACAATACTTCTTATGTAAATATAGCTTTATCTAATGGAGGAGTGGAGCTTTCTGAAGTAATGGTTTGTGAATACAGTGCACCTCTTATAGATGCTGATTCAAGATCGGGGAGTGTGGTTATCAGAGAAACTTTTCAAGCCATGGCTGCTAAAGATGTAAATTCAGTTATATCAACACAGGCTGGAGTTATTTTAACGGATAATGGTGAGAATATTCAGGTGCGTGGCAATCGTTCGGGTAACACAAGTGTTTTTATAGATGGAGAACGAGCAATTGGTGTAACAGGAGAACAGGTTGCAGCAAAAGAAGTGCGTACTAATTTTTCTGACTGCGGTTATTGGCAGCCCAATTTAATAACCGATAA
>DATFTU010000168.1:0-2369 GCA_035261565.1 Bacteroidia bacterium | reverse complement strand
ATTTACGTTTGTTTTTTGGAGGAACCCGCGAGCTTGTTTTTGCGTTAACATTAAGTGGCGTAGCCTTGTTAACCAAATATTTTGCGGCACAAATTACCGGCTTTATTTATAAGTATACCAAGTATGAGCGTAGAATTATTTATGGCTTAAGTGCTTCGCATGCTGCGGCTACACTGGCTGTAATTAAAGTGGGGTACGATATTGGCTTGTTAGACCAACATGCGGTTAACGGTACCATTATTTTAATTTTAATTACCTGTTTGGTAAGCTCGTTTGTAACCGAGCGTGCTGCCCGGCAAATTGCCATTACCGAAAACGATTCGGAAATAAAATTGAAAAAGCGAATAGAACGTATTTTAATTCCTATTGCAAACCCTGAAAATTTGCAGCGTTTAATGGAGTTTGCTTTATTGATAAAAGAAGAAAAATCGACGGAACCCATATATCCACTAACAGTGGTTGAAGATGCAGATGATGCTAATGAAAAAATTAACTCCATTAAAAAAGCCATTGATATAATTACAGAACAAATTATATCGGCAGATACCAAAATAGAGATTCTTAAAAAAGTAGATTTAAATATTGTAGATGGTATTGTGCGTACGGCCAAAGCGTACGGGGCAAGCCACATTGTAATTAGTAACCGGGCTACAAATACCTCATCTAATTTTTTATTTGGTACGGTTTACAATAACCTGTTAGCTAAAACACAACAAGCTGTTTTTTTGGCGAAAATTATACAGCCCCTGCATTCGTTTAAGCGTGTTTGTGTAGTATTTACGCCCAATGCCACGCTTGAACCCAGCTTTAAACGCAGTATGCAAAAAACACTGCGTATTTTAAAACAAGTGGGAGGTAATTCAATTGTTTTTGGTGATGATAAAACCATTGAGCAGTTTCAGAAAATAGCCAACGATAAAAACGCGGATTTTTATACGTATAAAACAGTTTTAGATTTTGAGAATATAGAAAGCCTGGTGACAAAAGAAATTAATGCCGATGATTTAGTTTTTATTATCAGCTCCCGCAAGCAAACCGTATCGCATAGTTTTTCGGTAGATAATTTGCAGAAGGACTTAATTAAAAACCTGGAATTTCAAAGTTTTGTAGTATTGTATCCTGAAGTGCTGGAAACAGCCATTAGCAATGAGTTTAGCGATATAACCAGTACACCTGCCAGCGAGAATATAGAAAAACTAAAAGGCAGGCTAACAGGCATGTTTAAGAAATAAAAAAGCACTGTTGGTTTTAACAGTGCTTTTTTATTTGAATTTATTTATGCTGTACTTACTTAGCTATACAAGCCCGTATAAACTGATATTTTTCGTACTCGGCTGCATTCTCTATATAATCGCCTTTGTAAGCGGGGCCATCAACTTTTGATGTGTTAGAGCCAATAACAATACTATCGTCGGCAATGCCACGCAGTTTTAAGCTGTTTTTAATTTTTTCTATGGCAGCCTTAGCACGCACCTGGGCAAGTTCTTCGTTGGTTTTAAATTTACGTGTTGGAACGGTTGATGCACTTGCATTTAAGTTTAAAACAATTTTTTGGCCTGCATTTTTTATAGAAACCAGCGAGTCGATAAACTGTTTGTATTGTGGTGCGCTTTCATCCACCTCGTTCATGTTATATTTAAAGTGGAATGTAAAGCAACCATCTTTAAACGAACTGTTATCAGGTGTTTCTGATGTGCCTTCAATAAATATGGTTTTTTCGATTGGTTTAGATTTGCGTAAGTGTTGTGTTGATACAACTGCGTTGTTTTTTACACCATCTTTTTCTACGTTAATTTCGTAATTGGTTTCAGGGTTTAAGGTTATGCCTTTTAATTTTCCTTTGCTATCTGTTTTACCATCAAATGTGCTGCCATCGGTACCGGTAACTTTTACCGATGCATTTGCTACAGGTACGCGTTGTTTTTTATTGTTAAGTGTAGTAATAGTTAAAGGGAAACTAACCTCGTCTTCCGGATTTTTTTCAACGTAAATTGTTTTATCATAAATTTTAGCGCCTTTTACGCCAATGGTATTAAACACCACTTCTTTACCACTTTTGCCGTTGGCTGTTGCCACCAATTGGTAGCTTTTTTCTGCCTGAAGTGTAATGCCATTAATGTGTCCGTCGGCATCCGATTTTGCGTTATAATCAGGTAAGCCTTTGCTTACCATTTTTACATCGGCACCGCTTACCGGTTTTTTCTCTTTTTTGTTGTTTAGCACTAAAACGTTTAAAGCAATTTTAACCGGTGTGGTATCCTGTTTTATATCCATACCCGGGCAAATTTTTAGTGGCTTCAGGTTAATGGCTTTCTGGATTTCTTCGTAAGATATATCTGCCGGAACAAAAATTTCTTCGCTTGATATTT
>DATFTU010000167.1:0-6444 GCA_035261565.1 Bacteroidia bacterium | reverse complement strand
ATGGTTGAAGATAAATTTGGTGGCATGTCTCCTATTTTATTACCTATGATGATTTGCGGACTTGGTATTATTTTTTCTATTATAGGTACTTTCTTCGTTCGTATTAAAGATGAAAAATCAAACGTGCAAAATGCACTTAACATGGGTAACTGGTCTTCTATGATTCTTACAGTTATTGCTTCTTATTTTGTTGTGAACTGGATGTTGCCTGAAAAATTAGCTCTTCGTGGCTATGAGTTTTCTAAAATGAGTGTATTTATGGCTATTTTGGTTGGTACCGTAGTTGGCGCTATTATGAGTATAGTTACCGAGTACTACACAGCTATGGGTAAAAAGCCTGTATTATCAATTATTAGGCAATCTTCAACCGGCCATGCAACTAACATTATTGGCGGTTTATCAGTTGGTATGAAATCAACCGTTATCCCAATCTTAACATTAGCTGCCGGTATTATGGCTTCTTATTACTTTGCAGGTTTATATGGTGTGGCAATTGCTGCGGCAGGTATGATGGCAACCACGGCCATGCAATTAGCTATTGATGCATTCGGTCCAATTGCCGATAACGCAGGTGGTATTGCCGAGATGAGTCAATTACCTCCTGAAGTTCGTGAGCGCACTGATAATTTAGATGCAGTTGGTAACACAACTGCTGCAACAGGTAAAGGTTTTGCTATTGCATCGGCAGCGTTAACATCACTGGCATTATTTGCTGCGTTTGTGGGTATTGCAGGTATCTCTCAAATTGATATTTACAAAGCAAACGTATTAGCAGGGTTATTTGTAGGTGGTATGATTCCGTTTATCTTCTCTGCATTAGCTATTCAGGCAGTTGGTAAAGCAGCTATGGATATGGTGCAGGAAGTTCGTCGTCAGTTCCGCGAAATTCCGGGTATTATGGAATACAAAGCAAAACCTGAATACGAAAAATGTGTAGCTATTTCTACTAAAGCATCCATTCGTGAGATGGTAATGCCTGGTGCAATTGCTTTAATTACTCCTTTAATAGTTGGCTTCACTTTTGGTCCTGAAGTATTAGGTGGTTTATTAGCTGGTGTTACAGTAAGTGGTGTGTTAATGGGTATTTTCCAAAACAATGCCGGTGGTGCCTGGGACAACGCTAAAAAATCTTTCGAAAAAGGTGTAAACATTAATGGCGAAATGTTCTATAAAAAATCTGAACCACACAAAGCATCTGTAACAGGTGATACAGTGGGCGATCCTTTTAAAGATACTTCGGGACCGTCAATGAACATTTTAATCAAATTAATGTCAATCGTATCTCTTGTAATTGCTCCTTATATTGCAGTTACAGGCGATAGCCAAATGATTAAGAAAGAAGAAGTTTTTAAGTGCAAAATTAACGGTGTAGAACATACATGCACAAGCAAAGCGCAATGCGATAGCATGATAAATGCTTCTTTTAAAGATGTAAGTGAGCTAAACGGAAACTTTGAAGTGGATGGTGCTCATAGTTCGGTTGAGTTTAGTGTAATACACGTTATATCAAACACTAAAGGAACTGTAAATATTGATAGCGGTTATATAAACATGCAAAATACTAACGGCCCCAAAATATTTGTTCAGTTAGATATGGCTTCGTTAAATACACAAAGCGAAATGCGTGACGGCCATTTAAAAGATAAAGAAGAATTTTTTGATGTGGCTAAATTTAAAAAAGCATCGTTTGAAGCAACAGAAATTGTAAAAGATACAACCTTGGGGGCTGAATATAAATATATTGCAAAAGGTAAACTTACTATGAAAGGTGTTACTAAGGATGCTGATTTATCTTTTAACTATCTTGGTTTTAAAGAGCAAGAAGGAAGAGAAGGTAAAATTAATGTAGCCGGCTTTGAAGGTAAAACAGTAATTAACCGTAAAGATTTTGGCGTGGGTACTGCCCTTGGCATTGCAAATGATGTTACTATAACAATTTCTTTAGAAGCCGACCAGGCTGTAAAATAAGAAGAAAGAGAAATTATTTTTAAAAGCCGTTGCACCTGCAACGGCTTTTTTATTAACCAAAACTTATTCTGGAAGGGGAGAAGAAAAATGTTAAATTTGGTTTTAAATTAAATCACTTATGAAAAAAAATGCATTCGCATTACTTACCTTTTTATTACTATATACAGTTGCAAAGGCTCAATTTAACATTCAAAAAGTCCCACAAGAAAAAACAAAAACTTACGTGCCGGGTACAGTATGTAAAGATTGTAACCAAGCTTTAGCAAATGGTAAAAATTATACCCCTCCATCTGTACAAAACGGTAATCAATCTATAAATGTTTCGTACAGTATTACCTCTTGTGGTTTAAATTACACAGCGGGTAGTGTTGTTTTAGAACAAAGAACAGGTAACAACAACGGTTATAATGCTCCTGTTGGAAAAGTGCAGCCTGCTGCTATTTCTATTTCAGGTATCCCAAGCGGCTCGGTTATTTTAAAAGCTTTTTTATATACATCGTTGCTAAGTAATACTAATACATCTGTTACCTTAAATTTAGAAAACCCCGCAGGCACAAGCGCCAGTTATTCTATGACTATGGTGGGGCAGGATGCCAGCCCTTGTTGGGAAACCGTAAGTTATCAGTATGCATATACTTACCGTGCAGATGTTACATCTGTTGTAACAGGAAACGGCACATATAATGTGTCGGGTTTGCCGGTTTATCCAAATTCGGGATATAATGATGTAGAAGGCGCAAGCCTTATAATTATTTATACTGACCCATCTTCGGGCTATACAGGAACTATGATTATTGCTGATGGCGGGGTGGTTAATGATGGTAATACGGCTACAACCTCAGGTACTGTTACAGGTTTTACTATTAATGGCAATTCTACTTATGCCAATTCTTTTATGCTGATTTCTGATTTGCAACAAGATGGAACAGCCGCGTTTTCCATAAACGGAAGCTCCGGTACTATTGCTTCGGGTATACAAGACTGGTGGAATTATGCTCAAATAAATACTTCCTTTTTTACAGGGCAAAACTCATGTACGTACCAGGTATCTGATTATGGAGATTGTTATTTTATTTCTGCCATCGGGCTGTATTATCAAAGCAATACGCCAAGTAATAGTAGTTTACCTACATCTAACCTTGTTCAATGTAATAGTTTTACGGCCGATACACTTAACGCAGGTTCCGGGTTTAGTACTTACCAATGGTCTACAGGTGCTGCTACACAAACAGTGGTTATTAATAGTCCTGGTACATACTGGGTAAAAACGGGTAATTCGTATGGATGTATAGTCACTGATACTATCAAAGCGTCGGTAATAAACCCCGCTAACGTACATGTATTAAGAGATACCACAGTTTGTTCGTATAACGGAAACTATACGGCAAATGCTACATATAACGGAGCACAAGGGTATACATGGTACGATGGAAGTACAAACCCTATAAAAACATTTACAGCTTCGGGTACTTATTCTGTAAATATTTATTTTGCAGGAGGGTGCGTGGTAACTAATATATTTAACCTTACAATAAATGCAATCCCCCATGTTAATTTAGGTAATGATACAATTATATGTTACAATATAACATATCCAATAACTTTAAATGCAGGGTCAGGGCCCGGTTATTCATATCATTGGTCTACCGGTGCAGGTACACAAACTATTTCGGTTACTTCAGGAGGTATATATTCAGTTAACGTAACTTCTTCTAACGGCTGCAGCGCAACCGATTCAATTAGTATACTTGTAATAAATGCAAACTCTCTTCAAACATTTGATACCTCATTATGCAGTTCAAACAGTTTCCCAATTACATTAAAAGCGCCCAACCTTCCAAGTAATAATAACTATTATTACTATTGGAGCAATGGCTACTCAGGCCCAACAGCCCTTGTTTATTATCCTACAACTGTTTATCTTAATATAGAAATTAATGGAGGAGTTTGTACAATACAAGATAAGTTTGTAGTTACCCTTGATACTGCAAAACCACATATTCCTGATGTAATTGAGTGTAATGTGTTTAAACCCGATTCGGTTACGGCAGGGTATCAATATTCTTCTTACGTGTGGTCTACAGGAGCAACAACATACTCTACTGTAGTAAATGGCCCGGGTACCTATTGGGTAAAAACTACCAGTTTTGGCGGCTGTATACAAACAGATACTTTTAAGGCTTCTGTTATTAATCCTGCCAGTGTACACGTTTTAAAAGATACACTGGTTTGCCTCACTAATTATAGTTACTATTATTATGCATATGCGTATATTAATGGTGCACAAAGCTATCACTGGTACGATGGATATACGACTACTCCCTACCATATTTTTAATAGTTCAGGAAATTATTGGGTGGATATTGATTTTTCAAAAGGTTGTGTAGTTAGAGACAGCTTCCATCTTACTTTAGGACAAGAACCCGTAGTTAATTTAGGTAATGATGAGGCTATTTGCGGAACGCTCACTTCCCCAATAATTTTAGATGCGGGCGGTTATGGTTTTTATCATTATGTATGGTCTACAGGGGCTACATCCGAAGGTATTCAGGTTACCTCTTCGGGGCATTATTGGGTAACTGTATCCAATAATCAAGGCTGTAAAGCAAGCGATACTATTAATATTCAAATTTTCCCGTATGGTAACTCAACTTATATATTTGATACTTTAATTTGTAATAAAACTCCGCCATTTATATTAACTACCAATGTACCCGGTTATAATTATAATATTTACTGGAGTAATGGTTATTATGGGCAGTATGATTATGTATATTCGGCAGGCACTTATTATGCTGTGGTAAATGTTGGAGGAAATAGTGCATGTACAGTTACAGATACTTTTCATGTAAGTACAGGTTATATAAATAAACCCAATATTTCTAATATTATTCAATGTAATACTAATACACCTGATGTACTTGATGCCGGTGCAGGATATGCGAGTTATAATTGGTCAACCGGACAAACTACACAAAGTATTACGGTTAATACCTCGGGTAATTATATAGTAACTGTTTCAAATAATTCGGGTTGTATGGCTCAGGATACGGTAAAAGTTGCCTACAATACTTCGCCTGTAATTAATGTTCTTAAAGATACGTCAGTTTGTAATCAGGCAACACTAACTTTGGATGCCTCTTACCCCGGCGCAGTTTCTTATCTGTGGAATGATGGATATAATGGTCCTATTCATACAATAGGCACAGGCAATTATTGGGTTGTATATATCTTAAATACTACTTGTGTGGCAAGTGATAGTTTTAATGTGGTTGTTAAACAAGTTAAAGACATTGAAGCATTACCAAATATAGTTACACCTAATAACGATGGAAGAAACGATTATATTGATTTTGGAGTATATCAGTTTCCAACTATTCAACTAACAATTTTTGACCGATGGGGTATAAAGGTTTTTGAAAGCCAGGATACTAAATGCGTTTGGAGCCCGGAGAATGCAGATGATGGGACTTATTTTTATGTTTTAAATTATGTTTCTGACTGCGATGTAAGCAACAGAACCAAAACTCTTAAAGGATTTTTTACTTTACTTAAATAATAAAAAAGTTAGATAAAAGAAGGGCTCAATGTTGAGCCCTTCTTTTTATTTTATAACAGAAACAGTTCCGTCAAAATCATGTTCAACATTTTTTTCATCTCTTAGCTGTACTTTCCAAACATATACACCTTCCTGTACAACTTCGCCACCTTTGCCTTTAAAAGTACCATCCCATCCTTTTTCTAAATCATCCGATTGAAAAATTAATTCTCCCCAACGGTCAAAAATCATTATAGTGTAAGCTTTTATACCAATGCCAATTCCTTTAAACATTTCGTTAGTGCCATCTTTATTGGGTGTAAAAGCATTTGGTATATAAAAGGTATATCCGGGGTTTATAATTATGGTCTCTTCAATAGAGTCTTTACAACCATAGCTGTTTGTAACAACTTGCAGGGCTGTATAATTTTGAGGTGTTTCGGTTGTAAAAGTGTGGGTAAAGTTTGGATGGCCTGCAATTACATACCCGTCAGAAATAAAGTATAAATAATTTGTAGCTCCCTGTGCTTCATTTATTATACTTACGGTTGGGTCTAAAACATCTACATCTTTTGGCGTATAATTAAAACCGGCAATAGGTTTAGGCCATACGGTAATAGCATTAGTTAGTGTGAAAGATGAAACACAACCACTATCCGATGTGGCAGTTAAGCTTACATTATACGTTCCGGTTTTAAAACAGTGTGTAGGCGAGTTTTGTGTAGATGTTGTGTTATCTCCAAAATTCCATAACCAATGCGAGATAACACCACCTTGTATACTCGAATTGTTTACCATACCCACACACATATTATCAGGGCAACCTGCCTGGTGTGTTACAGCCAAACTTGCAATAGGAGTTGCATTTATTCTAACCGGTTTTTTTATACTATTCATACATCCGTAATTAGTTTGTACTTGCAGGGTTACTAAAAATA
>DATFTU010000166.1:0-2637 GCA_035261565.1 Bacteroidia bacterium | reverse complement strand
GAAATAGAAAATATTAGTACACGTTGCCGAAGAGTAATTTCTTTATTAGTAGCTAACCTGGTGGTTAAAAATTTTATTGCCGGAAAACCTCCGCTTACGTCCACTCAAATAGCCGGCATGTTGGATATGCCGGTACGTTTAGCACGCATGATAATTTTTGACTTTACTGAAACTAAAATTTTTACGGAAGTAAAAACAAATAACGAAAAAGAAATAGCTTATCAGCCGGGATTATCAGAGAGTAATTTAACCGTAAAATATATTTTAGATAAGTTAGATACTAAAGGGGTAAATGAATTGCCCATTCACTCTGCCGAAGAATTGGAGCATATACATAAAGTAATGAATGATTTTGACCAGGTAATAAAAGATAACAGAGGAACCGTTTTAGTAAAAGATATTATATAACCTAACCAACAAGCAACATGAAAAAAGCAATCAGTATTTTAGTATGTGTTTTATCGTTTAACCTGTTACAGGCACAAGCTACCCAGTATAACGGTAACTGGGCACTTTGCAAAGTAGTTACTGCCACAGGCGATACACAAATTGTATCAACCACCGATGTGCGTTACGTAACCTATAATTTTAATTACAACAATACTTTTGCATCTTTTCGTAAAGAACAAAATGAAGAGGTTAGTGGAGTGTGGAGTTTTGATTTTAAAACCAAAGCAATAAGAATTAGAAATTCTATTTACACGAAGACCCGCACCAAATTAGAGAATTACGATATTGTAATTAATAAAACAACGCCAACTTATTTTGTTGAGGTAAAAACGGAGAACGAAAAGAAAAAACTGTTTACTTATTATATTTACTGCAAAGTAAAATAAGCCTACATAATTACAATATCGTGGCGGTATAAAAGGGCATGCAAATCCTGCGACAAGAACTTCGCTTTTTTAATGTTGTTTAATTCAGGGTCTACCAAAAAGTTTTTTGAGGTGGTGAAATCCATGCCCGATAGGTTGGTGTTGGCAAACAAAGCCTCATACAAATCGCAATTTATAAGGGCAGATTTTGATAAATCGGCTTGTGTAAAATTTACCCCATGCATTTTACAATTTTTAAATATGCTTTTGTTCATGCGCTTTCTATCAAAAGAAGCATAATCCATTAAACAACCATCAAACAAAACACAAAAACCAAAATCTTTAGTTTGCGAAAAGTTTGCACCCAGTAATTTACAATCGCTAAAAGTAACATCTTGTAATTTGCAACTTTTAAAATCGGCATTGCTTAGGTTGCAATTTTTAAAAATGCAATCAACAAACTCTAAATTTTTTAAACTCGTAAAAACACAATTAGTAAACTCACAGTTTTCAAACTCCTCTCTATCTGATTTTTCAATAGAGAAATTGACGTTGCTTATAAGTTCTTTGTTTTGTTTCATTTATTTAAACCAAGCCTTCTAATAAATTATCATCAACCAAATTAGGTATGGTAACTTTTAAATTGGGTGTTCTGCTCATCTCACGTTTAATGGCAAACAAGGCTTCTTTGTTGCGGGCCCAACTGCGGCGTGCAATGCCATTGTTTACATCCCAAAACAGCATTTGTTTTAAACGGCGGTCGGCATCAGCACTTCCATCAAGTACCAAACCAAAACCACCATTCATAACCTCGCCCCAACCAACACCACCGCCGTTGTGTAAACTAATCCAGGTAGCACCTCTAAAGGCATCGCCTACAAAATTTTGCACAGCCATATCGGCGGTAAATTGTGAGCCGTCGTAAATATTACTTGTTTCGCGATACGGAGAATCGGTACCACTTACATCGTGATGATCTCTTCCTAAAACAACGGGCGCTGAAATTTTATTTTCTGCAATGGCTTTATTCATGGCTTCTGCAATGCGTATACGCGCTTCGCTATCGGCATATAAAATACGCGCTTGTGAGCCTACCACTAAATTATTTTCCATCGCATTTTTTATCCAGGCAATGTTATCGCTTAGCTGTTGTTTAATTTCATCGGGTGCGGTTTTATACATGTCTTGCAAAACTTCTAAGGCAAGCTCATCCGTCTTTTTTAAATCGTTTGCATCGGCACTGGTGCAAACCCATCTAAACGGACCAAAACCATAATCGAAACACATGGGCCCTAAAATATCCTGCACATAACTTTTGTATTTAAATGTACCATCTGCATTTACAATATCAGCCCCTGCACGAGATGCTTCCAGTAAAAACGCATTTCCGTAATCGAAAAAATACATGCCTTTAGCAGCTAATGTGTTTACGGCATTTGCATGGCGCACCAATGTTTTTTGCACTTCTTTTTGAAACTGAGCAGGATTTTCTGCCATCATTTTATTTGATTCTTCTAAGGAAAAACCTACAGGGTAATAACCCCCCGCCCAAGGGTTGTGTAAAGATGTTTGGTCAGACCCAATGTCTACTTTAATATTTTCTTTTACCAAACGTTCCCACAAATCAACTACGTTGCCCTGGTAAGCCAATGATACGGCTTCTTTAGCGGCAACTGCTTTTTTAATGCGTGTAATTAATTCATCTAAATTTTCGTGCAACTCATCTACCCAACCTTGTGTGTGTCTTGTTTTTGCGGCCTTGGGGTTTATCTCTGCGGTAACAGAAACCAAGCCTGCAATTTTTGCTGCTTTAGGTTGTGCG
>DATFTU010000165.1:0-5171 GCA_035261565.1 Bacteroidia bacterium | reverse complement strand
CCGAGTTATTATCCTTATATGCATTTGGCCATAAATGGAAATAAATAAATTTAAGGGTATCGGGTGAGTTGTTATAGTAAACAATACTTTCTACAGCACTTAAAGTATGCTTTACATCATTAAGCGATACATTAATGGTATAATCTACTTGTTGTTGAAAGTACGTTTTTTGCGAAAAAGCAACTTGTGAAATAAACAGTAACAGCACCCATTTCTTCATTCGGTAAAGATGAGAAAAATTTAACAATTTTACCTGAAGAAGAAATAGAAAGACTTTCAGGAATATCCTGAAAGTCCTTTCCGTTTTTTTAGTTACTCGCTTTGTAAGAATTTATCTAAGCTTGTACCAATAATATATGTCCACCCCTCTGCAAAATTTTGTGGAGCAAAATCAGGAATCTTAGGAAATGACTCAATACCCGAATGTGTAAGCTTTAAGGTTGTTTTATTTCCGTTTTCAAATAATTCAAACGTTACTTCCGAGTATCCTTCATAACCTTTATAACACCAACTATATGAAATTTTCTTTTCTTTAATTACTTCGGTTACTTCGCACAGGTGAGTATACTGTGTTTCAGGTGGGCCTCCAACAAACTGAAATTTAAACCCTTTTTCGGGTTTAAATTCAGCCAAATCAAAGTACCATTTTTTCATATCTTCTTTATTAGTAATAGCTTTCCATACTAAGGCTACCGGAACATTAAAAGTTCTTTCTATGGTAAATGGTTCTGTATTCATTTTTACGATTACAAGGTTTTTAAATATTCGTCTAATTGCTCGAATGTTCCACCAAATCCTTGTTGCATAGATGGTTTCATGCTTTCAAATATTTTATGTTCTTCTTCGGTAGCATTATGTGCCCCCCCCTTAAGCGTTAATGTTGTTTTGCCGTTTTCTTCGGTTAATGTCCAAACATTATACACTTCTAAAGGCCATAAAGCAGAAAATGGTGACCTGATTATATTTCCGTCTTTATCAGCAAAAGAATTAATAAATACTATTTTTTCGGGAAATACAATTTCAATATATTTAAAAACCCCAAACATTTCATGCCCTTCTGGCGATTTCATCCCATAATGAAAGATACCTCCCGGGCGTAAGTCTAATTTTATTACCTGAAGTGAAAGCCCCTTAGGCCCCCACCAATGTGCCAAATGTTTAGGTTCGGTAAATGCGCTAAATATCAATTTACGTGGCGCATTAAAAACTCGTGTAATTACAAAATCATTTGTTTTTTCTTTTTCCATGTTTATTTGTTTTTTGGTTTGGTTTTTCTTGTAATTCATTTAAATAATTTTCTAAAGCATCGAGTTTAGTTGTCCAAAATTTACGGTATTGTTCAACCCATTCAGATACTTCGTTTAGTTTTTCAAATTTCGCTTCGCAATAACGCTCCCTGCCTTGTGGATTAATAGTAATAAGGCCACATTCGGTAAGAATTTTTATATGTTTTGAAATGGCAGGTCTGCTTATATTAAATTGCTCGGCAACTCCATTAAGAGTAAGTTTTTTTTGTGCCAGTAAACTAATAATTGCTCTACGGTTTGGGTCGGCTATGGCCTGAAAAACATCTCTTCTTATTTCCATTATGTAACTATTTGGTTACAAATATATACGAAACCATTTAGTTACACAAATATTTATTAAAAAATAAGTAAATAAACCTATAATGCCTATGGAGCGCGGGGACTAAAGGATGAAAACTATAGTTAATAAATCTTCAGCTTTTAAAAGGCACTTTGTTTACATAATTAAAGCTTGTAATTATTTTGTAATTACTATTTTAGCCTAACTAAATAAAACTAATGAAAATACAAAAGCTACTCTTGGCATCTTTTCTTTTTTTGGGTTTACAGCGTACATCGGCGCAAATTACCATTACAAGCGCTGATATGCCTAATTTAAATGACAATATTTTAATAAGCGTAAATACATCATTAGCAAATTTTCAGCCTAATGCAACCGGCGCAAATTATACCTGGGATTACAGCAAGCTTATACCCGACTCGCAACGTTATGTTGATTTTATTTCTCCGCTGTCTTCGCCATATCAATTTTTGGCTTTTGCAAGCGCTCCAACATATGCCGTTCATAATTATACGCCCGATGCGCTTCCTTGGTCATTAATAGGCGGTGGCACACCTCCAACAAACGCATATGATTTTTATAAAAAATCAGCAGCGTCCTATAATATGGTTTCAGAGGGTTTAACAGAAGCCGGTACGCCTATTCCTGAAATTTACTCTGCTCAAGATAGAGTGTATGCTTTTCCTATAAATTATTTAAATAAAGATTCATCTAACTCTGCTTTTGCATTCCCTATTCCAAATCAGGGTTATTATTCAAAAAAACAAAAAAGAGTAAATCAGGTTGATGGATGGGGAACATTAATTACACCCTACGGCACTTTTAATGCATTACGCATAAAATCTACACTTACTATTACTGATTCTATTTATATTGATACAGTGCACTTTGGCTTTACCATTCCGCGTGCTATTGCTTATGAGTATAAATGGTTTGGCCAGGGAAGCAAAATCCCGTTGTTAGAAGTTGATGCAACTGCCGCAGGAAATGGTGTTACTGTTACACGGGCCAACTGGCAGGATAGTGCTATAAAACCAATGAGTGTTAGTTTTAATGTTCAAAATACCTGCCCTATTGTTAATGAGGGTTCTTTAACGGCAAATGTTACCGGAGGCAGATATCCATTAACTTATTTATGGAGCACCGGGCAAACTACCAGCTCTATTAATAATCTTGCTCCCGGCACTTATAGCGTTACCATTACAGACCGTTATGGCAGAATTATTTATGCAGTTGATTCTGTACAAACATTAAACGATTCCAGCTGTTTAATATTGGTTAGTTTTACCGCCACACCAACCTGCCCTATGGCAAAAAATGGCGCTTTAAGTGCAACAGAAACAGGGGGGCGCCCCCCCGTAAAATATTTGTGGAGCACAGGCGATACAACTACATCTATAAAAAACCTTGCCCCAGGCAATTACGATTTAACTATTACAGACAAATATGGCAGGCAGGTTACCGCTATAGGTACGGTTGAGGGCTACACTCAAAACTTAAGCTGTTTAAATATACCGACCGCCTTTACACCCGACGGAGATGGTGTAAACGATATTTGGAATATTAGAAGTTTAAACGAGTATTCAAGCTGCAAGGTTGAAATTTTTAATCAGTGGGGTTCGTTAGTATTTAAGTCTGCCGGATATGAAACGCCTTGGGACGGCAAATATAATGGAGAGCCTGTGCCCGCCGGTGCCTATTATTATATAATTGATTTAAATAATAACACCAATAAATATACCGGTACAGTTACTATAGTTAAATAAACTTTATAAGCATTACACATGAAACGTATTCTATTTTTTACATTTAGTCTTTTTACATTTGGCGCAATTGCACAGCAATTGCCTGCATTTAGCCAATATATATATAACGATTTTTTATTAAACCCCGCCATAGCAGGTACAAAAGATTATGCCCCCGTTAGCCTTTCGGCGCGCATGCAGTGGGTTGGCTTTAATAATGCCCCAACTATGCAAATAGGTAGTATACATGGCGCGCTAAACAAAAATGTTGGCTTAGGGTTAACGGTTACTAATGTAACAACAGGGCCAATTTCAAATACAACTATGCAACTTGCTTATTCGTATCGCATAAAACTAAATGAGAATACTAAGCTATCATTTGGTTTGGCTCCTATGATTATACAGCAATCTTTACAAAAAGATAAGCTGACTTTAGATAACCAAAACGATAATACTTTTAACCGTATTAGCGGTAAAACTATGATTGCCGATGCTGATGCAGGTGTGTATTTATATGGCAAAAAATATTTTGTAAGCCTATCGGTACCGCAATTACTTGAAAATAAAGTACGTCTTGGCGATGCTTTATTTACCGAAAGATTAAAACGTACATATGTGTTATATGGAGGTTACGACTTTGCCGTGAAAGAAAAATTTATATTAACTCCGTCTGTATTAGTTAAAGCTATGGAGGGCGGTGCGCCTATACAGGTTGATGTAAACTTTAAGGCAACTTACAATAAACTGGTTTGGCTGGGGCTTTCTTTTAGAGGTTCTTCATCACAAAGCCCGAGTGAGGTGGCCGTTGCATCCATTGGTGTAACAAAATATAATTTTGTGTTAGGTTACTCGTATGATTATAGTTTATCTTCTATCAGTAGTTATAGTTCCGGTTCGCACGAAGTATTTTTAACCTATAAAATTCGTTGTAAAAAAGGAACAGAGACACCAAAAGAAGTAACACCAGTAACAACCGAAACTACGGTACCCGTAACTGAACCAGCACCCACTACTCCGATAGAGCAACCTAAATAATTATTTAGTAAAAGTAATTCCTTTAGGTACAAACATAGTGGCATCACCATTGTTTCTAATTATATCTCGAATAATAGTTGAATTTATAGCAGAATGCTCAGGCAAAGGCATAATAAAAATTGTTTCAATATTTGAAAGCGAGCGGTTCATTTGTGCAATGGCTTTTTCAAACTCAAAATCGGTGCTTGTACGCACACCGCGTATTATATAAGGAGCATTGTTTTGTTTACAAAAATCAATAGTTAACCCACTAAAGCTTTTTACTTTTACGTTAGGCATATCGGCAAAAACAGTTTCTATCCATTTTATGCGCTGTTCTATAGAAAACATATAATGCTTGTTACTATTGGTGCCAAGCGCTATAATAATTTCATCAAATAAGCCAATAGTACGACGTACAAGAGCCTCGTGACCAATAGTAAATGGATCAAAAGACCCTGGAAATACAGCTATGCGTTTTTGATTATTACTCATGATATTTAAAAATGCTAAAGTTTACATTACCGTATTTTCTTTTTTCTACAAACCCCTTATCGGTAGATAAATCTGTTTTACCCCCATGTTCTATAATTAAAATGCCATTTAAAGATAATAGTTTATACTGAAAAATAGCATTACTTATATCTTTTATCCATTCCATTTCATACGGTGGGTCGGCAAATATTAAATCGTAAACATGGGTTTCTTTTTCAATAAATTTAAAAATATCAGCTTTAAATGCCTGTAAATTAACCATGCCCATTGCTTTTGCCGTATCGTTTACAAACTTGGTACAATTAAAATGAGCATCTACCGCTGTTATTT
>DATFTU010000164.1:0-11191 GCA_035261565.1 Bacteroidia bacterium | reverse complement strand
GTATTTCAGGTAAAAATTACAGACGGTGCTTATACACAAAGTTATTTCATCTCGGTTTTATTAAATCCGGATTATGTAAACATTACAATTAACCAGGTATTTACTACAATCACCAGCCGTGGTAAAATTGGCTGGAGTAAAGATGGTGAAGCAGGTGGTTTAGGTTTTGCTTATAATGGTGATAACTTATTGTACGAAGGTGGTTTAATGATTGGTACATCGCCAACCGCCGTATCTGATTGCATACGTGGTACAAGCTCTACCGGTGCGTCTGATACCGATTTTGTAACTGTTGTTACTGCACACAAAGTTGTTCCTTCAGTAGTATCAGAGTTTGATGTAAACGGAGAGTTTAATGATGCTGATGCATCTCCGGTACAAAAACTATTGGTTCGTCATAATGCGTATGCTTGGTCAAGTCCGGGCAGTAGTAAGTTTGTAATTGTAGAGTACATTATACACAATGCAGGCACATCTACATTAAATAACTTATATGCGGGTATTTTTGCCGATTGGGATGTTGATGCGGCTACAGCCAGCACAAACCGCGCAGATTACGACGCCGCCAGAATGATGGGTTATACATATAACCTGCCTACAACAACTTTGTTTGCCGGCATTCAGTTATTAACCAATACAACACCTAATTTTTATGCCATAGATAATGTTGGAGCCGGTTGTGGCGGTGTTGATATAGCATCATCTGCCGGGTTTAGTAAAGCAGATAAGTATACAACTTTATCAACTATGCGTACACAAGCAGGAGATTCCACTTCTACCGGTAACGATGTTTGTAATGTAATGAGTTCCGGGCCGTTTACCATTGCAGCTAACGATTCTATAAAAGTAGCTTTTGCACTTATAGCTGGCGATAATTTAACTGACTTACAAACAAG
This sequence comes from Bacteroidia bacterium, assembly GCA_035261565.1. GTDB lineage: Bacteria > Bacteroidota > Bacteroidia > B-17B0 > Aurantibacillaceae > PALSA-968. The sequence continues at coordinate 10,295 of DATFTU010000164.1, read as the reverse complement.
CGCTGATACTGCGTATATTCGTTACAATGGCGTACCTATTCCTTTAGGAATTAGTAAAACAGGAATTAAAAACTTTGAAGTATACCCTAACCCGGCAACAAATAGTTTAAACTTTATGTTTAGCTCAAACGAAACAGAAAGTTATACTATTTCGTTGGTAAATACGTTAGGGCAAACCGTTAAAGTTATGGCTACAACAGCGCCTTCAAATGCAACACATAAAGTGAGCTTTGATATTAGCGATTTAGCTACGGGTTCATACATGTACAAAGCAACCAGTGCTTCCGGAAAATCAAATACCGGAAAAATAATGATAACACATTAATAGAGTTTATTTATTAAACGTAAGAGGCCTCGCATAAGCGGGGCTTCTTTGTTTTTAAGGGTTATTAAAATGTTGCTATAAAATCTACCAGCAATTTAAAAACGTTGGTATATTTTGTTAACGGTAGTGTTTTAGGTATATCATACACATCATGGTATGCTTTTATACCCCCCAAAGTGTATACAAAAAAAGAAGGCACACCTTTTTCGGTAAACCAGTAATGATCACTATTATGGGCTTTACCACGGGGTTTTACCAAGGCTACATAGTTTTTTTCTGTATTAATTTTTTTAAGTGTCTCAAATTGAGGTTTAAACTCGGTTGCATTTACAACGGTTATACCTTCATCTCCGGTACCCAATAAATCAAGGTTTATTAAAAATTTAATTTTACTTAATTCAAATTCCGGATGCTCGGTAAAATATTTTGAACCCAATAAACCGGCCTCTTCTCCTGCAAAAAATACAAATACGGTTTTGTACTTAGGTGGGTGTTGGGTATAGTATTTTACCAGGTTAAGCAACATACTAACCCCGCTGGCATTATCATTAGCACCGGGAAAATAAGTTTTACTACCCATCATCCCTAAATGGTCGTAATGTGCTGTAAGCATTATTACCGTATCATTTTTTTCATCTTTTCCGTTTACAAAAGCGCAAATGTTTTTACAGATATATTTATTCAGCAACTTATTTTCGATATTAATATCAACTGTTTTTATGCTGTTGAAATTGTTATTGTTTAATAATTCAATAGCACAATAGCGTTCAATTTCAGATGAAACACTAAAGGTTAGTTTGCGTTTTAAACTTAGTACAAGGGGTGTTTCGTAATTTCCAATATAGGTAACACTATCTTTTTTTTCTACATTAAACTTTCCTTTTAAACCTATGCTTTCAGGACTAACAATAAAATCAACCCCTGGTTTTAAAATCTTGCCGTTTACACTCACATTCATTTTTCCCGGAAACGTATTTACATTAAAATCAAACCACTGATAATAACCGGTATAAAAAAGGGGCCGGGCTTTAAATTTTTTAAGTTCGCCCACAATATATTTAGCGGCAACATCTAAACCGTTTTTAATATAGCCTCGCCCGGCAAATTGTTTAGAACATAAGGTGTTTATTACTTTACGGGCATACAAACTATCTTGTGCGTGTATGCTTATACAGCTTAAAAATAAGAACAGCAGGGTGTAATTTTTTCGCATATTTTAACGAGGGATTAAATCATAAAACCAAAAACCTTTTGTAACAACTGCGTCAGGTAAAGTACAATCATTGCTTGTTTTTATTTCAAGCGATTTATATACTTTTTCTCCGCCGGTAAAAGCAATTTTCTTTTTAAAAATAGGCCCTTCATAACAAAAAGAATGGTACTCTCCATTCTCTCCGCATGGGTCAACATTATGGGGTAACTGCTCAATAAATTGCTTGTTTATCTCTTTGCCTGCCCAATCTTCGGTCAGGTATCCATCATTAATGCAGCAGGTAACAGATTTAAAACCCTGTTTTATAAAATCGGATATAAGAAACGCGGTATCTGTTTTCCACAGCGGGAAAATAGCTTTCATGCCAATTTTAGCTAAATTATTTTCACGGTAAACTCTTAAATCTTCTAAAAAAATATCTCCAAAAATTACTTGTTCAATTCCTTCTGCTTTGGCTTTTAGTAAAACAGTTTCCATTTGCTGTTCATATTCCTGGTTGGTGCTTTCGCTAATTCTTACTTTTAAAAGCGGAATACCGGTAGCTTCAGCCTGCATATCTAACAAAGCCTCTCTAACACCATGCATAGATATACGCTTAAACTCATTGTTTACAGTAGTCAGTAAATATTTTACATCAAATAGTTTTTCGCTTAAAACTTTGTACAGGCAATAAGCCGAATCTTTTCCTCCGCTCCAGCAAAAAATGGCTTTTGGTAATGGCTGCATTGTTATACTATTTTTTTTGCTAAGGTAAGATTTTACAAATAACATATATATTTAGCAAGCAAACGAGCTGTAAGCCAAAAAATAATTATGTATATATTTGAGCTTTGTGCTTGTACTTAACTATGGAGTTGTTAAATAAAATAAACGCTGAGTTGAAAGACAATATGCGTTTTCGTGTACTTTTAGTTTTATGCAGCATATTTCTTATTTGTGTTAGAGAACCCGCTTTGCTTTTACACCCTCGTTTGTGGGCTGAGGAAGGCAGTATTTTTTATCAGTTTGCCTTACACCATTCAGTATTTAAAATTTTTACCACTGCCCACGTGGGTTATCTTACCTTGTTTAATAGTATTGTCAGCATATTGCAGGCAAAGTTATTTTCTGTTGAAAACGCAGCTATAATATCCACTTACATGGGGTTTTTGGTGCAATTGGTGCCTGTTTATATAGTTGGGTTTACTAATCATAGGTTTTGGGATTCGCCTATTAAAAAAATGGCCTGTACTTTAGTTTTTATTGTGGTAACCGCGCCCGAGCAGTGGCTGAACACTACAAACTCTCATTTTTTATTTGGGCTAATTACTTTCCTTATTATGTTAGTTCCAGGCAATGAGTTATCGACGTTTCAAAAATGGTTTTTTAGGTTTTTATTACTTGTTTGTGGTTTAACCGGGCCCGCCTCTGTTTTTTTTACACCGGCTTTTTTAATAAAAGCTTACAAAGAAAAAAACAGAGAGAAATATATACAGTTATTGATTTTGCTTGTTTGTACTATTATACAAGCTGGTGTTATATTGTATGCCATTTTTTATAACAATACATACCACAGGCTTACAGTGTTTAGTTTTAGTACTACCAAATATCACTTTATTGTAGATAATTTTTCGTTACTGCCACACACAGCTTTTTTTACCTATCAACTATTTTCATTCGAAATAATTTCTCTTTCAGGTATGCTAATGTTTGTTTTTACCTCGTTTTTCTTTTTTAAAACAAGAAAACAAGAAGACACTTTGGTTGTTTTTATTGGCTTTGTAACCGTTGCTATTTTTTCTACATTAGGTTCGCTTAGTATGGAAGGAGGAGCCAGATATTCCTATATTCCAACTTGTATTTTAATGACCATCATTTTATCGGAAGTGCTGGAACAAAGGGTACTAACAAATACGGCACATTATATAACTACCGTCTTAATATCTGTTTTTTTAATTATAAACCTAATTTGGTACAGACCTGTAATTACCGAATGGGCTTATAACCCTAATTACCCAAAATGGAAAGATGAGGTTGCCAAATGGAGAAAAGATAGCCTTTATATGCCTAAAGCCCACCCGGCATATAACCCTGATGATTGGCCGGTTAAAATGCAGAATTTGAAATAGATGATAAGTATGAGCAAAGTAAAAGATAATTTTACATTTCGTTTAATTTGTGTGCTATGTTGCGCTATCTTAATCATTTTTCGCCAGCCCGATTTGATAAAACACCCTCGTTTATGGGGAGAAGAAGGTTGTGTGTTTTATCAATTTGCTTTGCACCATTCTGTGTACGAAATATATACAACAGCGCATGTTGGTTATCTTACTTTATTTAATAGTATAGTTAGTTTTGTACAGGCTAAATTATTTTCGGTTGAGCATGCGGCTGTTATTTCTACATATTTTGGGTTTTTAATTCAGTTAATTCCTGTATATATTATTTGTTTTACTAATAATAAATTTTGGAGTACACCATTAAAAAAAATGCTTTATGTTTTAGCTATTATTGTAGTGGCAGCACCTGAATTATGGTTAAATACAACAAATTCTCATTTTATATTTGGTTTAATTACTTTCCTTATAATGGTAATTTCGGTTAATGAGTTATCAAAATTTCAACAATATTTTTTTCGCGCTCTTTTATTTATTGGTGGATTAACCGGACCGGCTTCCGTACTTTTTACCCCGGCATTTATATTTAAAGCATACCGGGAAAAAAATAAGGAAAAATATATTCAAGCCGGCATACTAAGTATTTGTGCTGTTATACAAACAGGTGTTATTGTGTATTCTATACTTTATAATAATACGTACAATAGGTTATCTAATCATGATTATAAAAGAACGGTATATTCTTTTTTTGTTGATAATTTTTCTATTCTTCCGCACACATCTACTTCATATCTACATCTAACTGTTTTTTATTTGGGGCTTACTTTTGGTATAATGATGGCTGTATTATTTATGTATTTGTTAATTAAGACAAGAGATAATACAGATTATTTTGTTTCATTAATTAGTTTATTAATAGTAGGTGTTTTTTCTACTCTGGGGTCTTTAAACATGGCCGGCTCTCCCCGGTATGCTTATATACCAGGTTGTATATTTATAATAATTATTATTTCGGAAGCATTTGAAAACGAAACAAACCAAAATTTAAAATTGAAGCGGGTTAGTATATTAGTTTTAATTTTATGTTTAGCTGCAAATATTGGTTATTATAGATATGGTATGCGTAATGTTTATGCACCAAATTATCCAAAATGGGCAGATGAAGTTGCTAAATGGCGAAATGATAAAAGTTATAACCCAAAGATTCATCCGGGAACAGATGCAGGGCAGTGTGTAAAATTGTAAATTACGGGTTATTGTATCTATATAAATAAACTTCAGAGCCTTCCGTTTTATAGAAGAGTTCCTTTTTGTATGTAGAATCTAAAGCGTTGGTTATATATTTGCTCTCATCTTCATATACGTGAGAAAATAGTAACCAAACACGTTTGTTTTTTTTTATTTCGGTTACATATTCAGGGTTTGAACTCCTGAATCCGTGTCCGAAAACTATTGGGTTTTTGAAATAAATTTTCCCGATTTTTTTATAATAATTAAAAGAAGGAATAGCTCCGTAGTATATATAAACGGTATCGTTTGTTTGAATATGAGATTGTAAAAAATTAATACTTTCTTTAATCTCCTCGGTTTTTGCCGGATAGTTTTTAAAAAGCGTTGTTCCGACTATAATGGGGAGTATTAAAAATATACAAATGGCTGCTTTTTTCTGTTTTTTTATAGCATTCAAATTTAAAATTTGTGTTGTACCAATAGCTACAATTATAATATAAAAGCCTGCCTGAAATAAAATTAATCGCAAGTCGAAGGGGTATAATTTAATAGCAGAAAGTATGAGTTGTAATAAGCTTGGAAATAGTAATAAAAATAACACTTTTAGTTTTTTTGTTTTTATTAGTTGATATAAACCAATTAAAAAAAATAAAAATGGTAATAAGCCAATTATACCAAAACAAAGTAAATCTCTGAATACCATTTTGGTTTTGTAAAAACAAAAATCCCAAAAGCTTAACTCAAAAATATTTAAGGGCATAAAGCTTTTGCCCCAGTAGGCTATCATTCCGTTTTGGCTTGGATGCTGGGAAATAAATTTTAAATAATAAAAACCAAATACAGTGCCCCAGGTTATAAACGGAATTGCCAGATATGCATAATTTAATTTTTGCTTTTTAATTTGAATTATTAATAGAAAAACGGCAACGGTAAATAAAATAATAACTGATACATTTGATAAAAACACGCTAAAAGCTCCCAATAAGGCTAATATTATATATTTGGTAAGCTCTTTTTTATATTCTTTAAGGAGGGCATAATATAGCAACAAGCATACAAACACATCAACCATGTACTGCTTTACTTCAGATGAATAATAAAGCAATGAAGCATTTAAGCAGAACAAGGAAACTGCCAGCAAAGTTATTGTGCCATCTTTAAACAATTGAATTGTTATTTTATAAAACAAATATATAGAGGCCCAAAAGCATACCAATGGAAATAGTCTTAACCCATATTCGGAATTAGGAATGAGCTGCGAAAAAAACTTTTCTACAAATAAAAATCCAATGGGGGCAACTTGTAAGGAATCGAGCGGGGTTAGTAGTTCGCAATAAGTTCTATTAACTATATTAAGCGAAAGCATGGCCTCATCAAGCCAAATACTCCGATTATATAAAAACTGAATTAAAGATAATATAACCCCAAGTAACATTATTAGAATAGCTGCCTGGCGTAATCTTTTTTCTTCCATAAAAGTTAAAACTTTCGGGCAGTTTCTCTTTCTATATCACGCTTTTTAATATCCTCTCGTTTATCAAACGATTTTTTGCCGCGCCCAATGCCAATTTCTAATTTTGCATAGCCCTTATCGCCAATAAACAACCTAAGGGCAATAATTGCTGTGCCGGCATCTTTAAGCTTGCGTTCAATTTTAGTAAGCTCAATTCTATTCAGTAATAATTTGCGTTCGCGCATGGGGGCATGGTTGTAAAACGATGCTTTTTCGTACTCGGTAATATGCAGGTTTCGTATAAATAACTCATTGTTTTTTACAAAGCAATAACTATCGGCTAACGAAACTTTGCCTTCTCGTATCGATTTAATTTCAGTACCCTTTAGCACCATACCGGCAATAAATTTATCCGAAAACGAATAATCAAAAGTGGCTCTTCGGTTTTGTATATTAATGTTGTTAGCACTTACGCTCATGCTCCAAAAATACATATTAAAGCTTATATTTGTTAGCTATATGTTTAACCTAAAACCCGTTAGCGAAAAAGATTTTATTACGGTAGAAAAGCTGGCCCGCATTATTTGGGATAAACACTACATTACCATTATAAGCCAGCAGCAAATAGATTTTATGCTGCACAAAATGTACTCGTTTGAAGCCTTAAAAAAACAAACCGAAGAGGGGCATAAGCTTTACCTAATTGTAAATGATACCAATAAAAAAATCGGGTTTATATCCGTAAGTTCAGATGCCGAAAATAATTTTTGGCTGCATAAGTTTTATATTTTACAAACCCAGCAACATATAGGTTTAGGGACATTGGTATTTAAAAAAGTATTTACCCAAATGCATCGGCCCATTACTATAAGGCTTAATGTAAACAGACAAAACTTTAAATCAATTAATTTTTATTTTAAAATGGGGTTTAAAATAGAGAAAACCAACGATTTACATGTAGGCAATGGCTATTATATGAACGATTTTATAATGCTTTGGCAAGGTAAAAAATGATACCTTTGCAATCGCAATTTTAACAATGAGTAAAAAGAAAGTTGTAATAGAACCCGGAAACGAAAGCAGTGCCTATTGGAGAGATTTATGGAGTTACAGAGAGCTGCTGTATTATCTTACCTTACGAGATATTTTAATACGTTATAAACAAACTTTTTTAGGTATATCGTGGAGTGCATTCAGGCCCATACTAACCATAACTGTTTTTACGGTAGTTTTTGGCAAAATAGCTCATTTGCCCGATAACGGAGCACCATATGCTATAATGGTTTGTTGTGCTATATTGCCCTGGCAATTTTTTTCTAACGCGCTTTCAGATGCCAGTAACTCGTTAGTAAATAATGCCGAGATTTTAACTAAAGTTTATTTCCCCAGGATGATATTCCCTATCAGCGCTATTTCAATAAGCTTGGTAGATTTTGCAATATCTTTTGGCATATTATGTTTACTCATGCTGGTATATGCTTTTGTGCCCATGTGGACAATTGTTTTCTTCCCCTTGTTTTTGGCCGTAGCTTTTATAACAGCATTGGGCGCCGGGTTTTTTATCTCCTCATTAAACGTTCGTTATCGCGATTTTAAATTTATTATTCCGTTTTTATTGCAGTTAGGTTTATTTATTTCACCTATTGGGTTTAGTAGCGCTGTTATACCTGATAGATGGAAATTAGTTTACTATTTAAACCCAATGGCAGGTGTTATTGATGGGTTCAGGTGGTCGGTATTAGGTGGGCAATTATATTTACCCGGTATGATAATGTCGGTAAGTATTTCATTAATCATTTTGCTTATGGGTATTTCTTTTTTTAGAAAGCTTGAAAGGGAATTTGTAGATATTATATAGTTAATGAGTGCAATTATTAAAGTAGAAAATTTGGGCAAAAAATATCGCCTGCGTCATCAAAAGCAAGAAACATATTCTACGCTGCGAGATACCATTGTTAATGGCGCAAAAAATATGTTCTCGTTTAACAAAGCTGATAAGCCAAGCATTGAAGAGTTTTGGGCATTAAAAAATGTAAACTTTGAAATTAACCAGGGCGACCGTATAGGAATTATTGGCCGTAATGGTGCAGGTAAATCAACTTTATTAAAAATACTCAGTCGTGTGGTGCATCCCACAACGGGCCGCTTAACCATTGAAGGAAAAATGGCCAGCCTGCTTGAGGTTGGTACAGGCTTTCATCCTGAGCTTAGCGGCAGAGAAAACATTTATTTAAACGGAGTTATATTGGGTATGACCCGTAAAGAAATTCAGAAAAAGTTTGACGAAATTGTAGCTTTTTCTGAAATAGATAAATTTTTAGATACTCCCGTAAAAAGATATTCATCAGGTATGTTTGTGCGTTTGGCATTTTCAGTTGCTGTGCATATGGAGCCCGATATTTTAATTGTTGATGAGGTGCTTGCAGTTGGCGATGCCCAGTTCCAAAAAAAATCGGCGGCTAAAATGGAATCTATAAGTAAAGAAGAGGGGCGTACCATTTTGTTTGTAAGCCATAATATGCCCGCTATGGAAAAGCTTTGCCCAACTTCTATTTATTTAGAAAATGGCAGTGTAAAAAGAATTGGCAATACTGAAGAAGTGGTTAATGAATATTTAATAGCCACAAATGCTCAATAAAAGTATTCCATGAAATCTATATGCCTTTTTTGCAGTTATTTCACATCAGAAAAAATCCCTAATTATGTAAAATTCTATGTAAAAGAGCTTTCCAAGCATTTTACTCGGGTAGTTTTTATAACCAATGAAAAAAAATTATCGACCGACTCTTATTCGTTTCTTAAAAGTAATGCCATAGAACTATTATTTGTTCAAAACGAAGGATACGATTTTGGCATGTGGTACAAAGGCATGCTAAAATATAATGTTGAAGAATATGATAGGGTTGGTTTAATTAATGATTCTTGTATATTATTTAAACCATTGGATGATTATTTTGATTGGCTGAATAGGCAAAGTTTGGACTATGCCGGAATGACTGATTCATCAGAAATGGTTTATCATATTCAATCTTATTTTTTAATAATAAATAAAAAAGCTATTGAGCCAACTGTAAATTTTTTTAAACAATATGGTTTGCAGTCAGATAGGGATAATGTTATTAAAATATATGAGTTAGGGCTGAGTCAATATTTATCTAAATTGGGTTTGAGTACCGGTGCTTGGTTTTCATGTAAAAAATATATGCCAAAATATAACCCTTCTGTATATGCGGCAAATAAAATAATTAAAGATGGATTCCCCTTAATAAAGAAAAAAATATTATTTAATTCCTTTTCAATTGGAGAGTACAGATCAATTTTTGCATTTAAAGAACCGGGAGAGCCTGATTTTGAGTATAACCCTAAAAAATACATTTACAGTATAATAAATGCCAATAAAGGAGGCGTTCTTTTTGATTTTAGTTTATTAAGTGATGATGGATATAATCCGCAATTTAAAAACATAGTATCTCTGCAATTTGCTTCTTTTGTATTTAAAATTAAAAGAAGCATTACCTACATGATGAAAAGAATTTATCGTAAATTAAAAATTAGGTACTTGCGTGATAATTTAAATTATTTAGTGGATAAAATAACTAATTCTTTAACTTCAAAAGAAAATATAAAAGATGCCAAAATTGGTATTTGTTTAATATGTAAAGATGAAAATCAGTACCTGCAAGAGTGGCTTGATTATCATAGAGGTCTTGGATTTAGTCATTTTTTTATATACGATAATAATAGTAAAATCCCGATTTCTAATACATTATCCGGTCAGTTAGATTGCACCGTAATTGTGTGGAAGGATGATAAATTAGGGAAGCAAACAAACGCTTATTTTGATTGTTGTAAGAATAATCCGCAGTTTGATTGGCTGTTTTTTATTGATACAGATGAGTTTTTGATTCTAAAGAAACATAAAACCGTTCAGGAATTTTTGAGTGAGTTTAAAGGGTTTAAAGCAATAGGTCTAAATTG
>DATFTU010000163.1:0-4192 GCA_035261565.1 Bacteroidia bacterium | reverse complement strand
ACCTTAAGTTATGAAAACACAACATCGCCATAAGCTATTAGGTCTTAAAGATGCTATATTTAATACTGAAAATATTGCCGGCCAACTACAAAGCAGTACTAATGTTATAGAGCTTGAAGATGCCAGTTTTGACACGCATTGGAGCTACTCATATATAATGGATTATATATGGTCGCATAAAAAACCCAAAAAACGGAAATCATAATTGCTTGCATTGTGTAGTTAGGGTATAGTTGTTAAATATTAAAGCAAGGGTTATGAAAACGCAAAGTCATTTTAAAATTGTAGTATTAGAGGATAGTGAATTTTACAACAACATTCTCTCAAAAAAATTACATAATTATATAAAACCTATTTCTTTAGATAAAGAATATAGTTTCGACATTCAGTCATATACCAATTTAAATGATTGTTTATATAATCTCCATGCCGATACAGATATTGCTTTTGTTGATTTTTACTTAGGCGATAGCAAAAATGCTTTATATGTTCTAAAAAAAATAAAGCAAAAATGTTCAAATTGCAAAGTTGTCGTAATTTCCCAATCAAAAAGCACAGCAACCGAACTTCAAACCATTAATGAAGGGGCGGTTGATTTTATAAGTAAAGATAATGATGCACTTATGCGAAGTTGTTATATAGCTGAAGATATTATAAACGAACGTCTTAATGCCGCACATCTGTAAAACACTATTTATTTAATTTTTTTTTATGTTTTTTAACTTTGAAAAAAGTAGTTTTATTTGTATATTAGTAGTAATATATGAATGGAAAACCATTTACGATTTATATTGTTGAAGACAATGAGTGGTTTAATAAACTATTGGTTCATAACCTTTCATTAAACGCCGATTACCAAGTAAAAGGTTTTCACACAGCAAAAGATTTTTTAAAACATATTGATGATACACCCGATGTGGTAACGCTTGATTATCATTTACCGGATATGGAAGGTGTTGAAGTTCTCTCTAAAATAAAAGCATACAATCCAAATATTGAAGTTATAGTTATATCAGCCCAGGCAAATGTTGAAACTGCCGTTGATTTGCTTAAACATGGCGCCAGCGATTATATTGTGAAAGAAAAAGATGTACGAGAACGTTTATTAAGAGTTATAAATAACATACATAAAAACTTCTACTTAAAAAATAGAATTTTATACCTTGAAAAAGAAATTCAGAAAAAATACAATTTTCAAAATTTTATTGTTGGCAATAGCTTAGCCATTCAAAAAACAATAGGTTTAATAGAAAAAGCTATATCAACCAACATCACAGTAACCATTACCGGCGAAACCGGTACAGGTAAAGAGGTTGTAGCTAAGGCCATTCATTATAACTCTACTCGAAAAAACAAGCCTTTTGTACCTGTAAATATAGCTGCCATACCAACTGAATTAATTGAAAGCGAATTGTTTGGGCACGAAAAAGGTTCATTTACAGGCGCTGTAGCACGCCGAATAGGCAAATTTGAAGAAGCCAACGGAGGTACTCTTTTTTTAGATGAAATTGGTGAAATGGATATTGCCATACAAGCAAAGCTACTAAGGGCCTTACAAGAAAAAGAAATTATGCGTATTGGGAGCAACGTACCCGTTAAAACTGACTGCCGAATAATAGTGGCAACGAACCGTAATCTTAAAAACGAAATTAAAGAAGGAAAGTTTAGAGAAGACCTTTATTATAGATTATTTGGACTCCCGATAGAGTTACCACCTTTACGTGAGAGAGAGAATGATATTTTATTATTAGCAAAATTTTTTATTACAAGTTTTTGTAAAGAAAATAGCCTAAAAGAAAAATCACTTACGGCAAATGCTCAAAAAAAATTACTTACTTATTCTTTTCCCGGTAACGTGCGCGAACTGAAATCAGTTATAGAGCTCGCCATTGTTATGAGTGCAAATAATGAAATTGATGTTGAAGATATAACTTTAACATCATCTGATATAGTAACTGAAGTTACAAACGAAGAACTTACTTTAGAAGAATATGATTTACGTATATTGGCTATATATTTAAAAAAATATAACGACAACATAAAACTGGTGGCTGAAAAACTTAATATCAGCCAATCAACTATTTACCGGATGCTTAAAAAAACATAGTTGTTGCCCAACTAATGATATTGGTGATGGTGCCCATAATGATTTGGATGATGGTGCCTGTGTTTACTAACGTAAGTGGTTTGGTTGCTTTCTCTTTTATCTTTAGCATCATCGCGAAATTTTAATATAATAAGCAACATAAAACCTATTATAAAAAATAATATGCTTGCTATAAAAATTAGACTATGCATTGGAGCAATATCTTCTGCTGTAATGTTTTGCTGAGCGGCCATACTTTGAAATGAAAATAATGCGGCTATAGCTAAGGCACCTCTTATTATTTTTAAAAATTCTTGTGTTTTCATAACTTTTGATTTAAGGTTAAACGTTTATTAATGAATGGTTAGAATAGGTATATTAAGATGAAAAGCAAGACTATTAGTTACATTTTCTTTAAATAATGTATGGAATACATTATGTTTTTTGGGGTTAACTATTAAAAGGTCGGTTAAGGTGGATTTTAAATAATCTTCGATTCCCTTGCTGACTTTACTCTCAGAAACATACACAATTTTATGCTTAATAGCCTCAAGCCTTTTTTCAATATAAACGCTTGTTCTGGCTTTTTCATAACTCATCTCTTCTTCAGGTTCTTCTACATTTACAATTTCCAACTCGGCATCAAATACCCTGCAAAAAGATTTAACGGTATTTATCAGCGAAGTTTCCTCAGTTTTTTCCATATCACAGGCAAAAGAAATATGCTGAATGGGTTTGTATTTTGCTTTTTCAGGAATAATAAGAGTTGGGATTTCTAAGTTTCGGGCCACTGTAATTGCAGAACTGCCAATTAGATGTTCTTTTATTGCTCCGGCCTCTGCTGCAATTCCCATAACGATTAAGTCCAAATCATGTTTTTTGCTGATAAATTCAATTGCATCATAAGCCAAACCCATTTCAGCTTCACATTCAATACTAATATTTTTTTCGCTACTTAAAAGCAATTCACTTTTAAGAGCCTCTAAATTATCTATAACTGCATCTTGCAGAGGCATAGCTATATCCAATGGAAACATGGTATCTGTGTTAGCTACCGGCACTGAAAAAGCGTTAACTAAAATCAATTTTGCATTGAGAAAATCTGCCAGCTTTACAGCATAGTCGGCGGCATTTTTAGCTGCCGAAGAAAAATCTGTAGGTACAAGAATTGTTTTCATAACCTATTTTTTATTGTTTCCGATATTTAATGAAACCGGAACTATCATGTGCTAACTTAGAATAACACTTATAACAAAGTTAATGCTGTTCCCCACTCTTTTTTTACATGCTAAGGGGGAGTTAGACGTTTTAATGGGTGAATTGTATTCTATTACAGGTTAAAATTAGGTTACAGTTTAATGAATTACTGCAACCTTTAGAAATTATAAATGCACCTTAGTGATTTAGTAAGATTTATCTAATGCAACTTCTTTAATTATAATTTATACGCGCATCTAATAAATTAATAATGCGCGAGCCGTATTCTGCATTTTTTTCAGAATGAGTTACTTGTACAATGGTAACCCCATCTTCTTGATTCAATTTTTTAAATAACTCCATAATTTCTTCGCCTTGTTTTGAGTTAAGGTTGCCTGTAGGTTCATCGGCAAGCAAAACTTTTGGCTTGGTAATTACAGCGCGCGCTATACCAACCAGTTGTTGTTGCCCACCGGAAAGTTGTGCCGGAAAAAGGTCTTTTTTACCCACCATCTGAAAACGGTCAAGTATATCTGCCACTAAAGCTTTTCTTTCCACCATCTTAATATTTTGGTAAATCAAAGGTGTTTCTATATTTTCATATACAGTAAGCTCATCAATAAGATGATATGCCTGAAAAACAAAACCTATATTTTGCTTATATAAAAAAGCGCGCTGTTTTTCCTTTATATTTTTTATTTCGAGATTATCAAACAAATAACTTCCTTCATCAAATTCATCAAGCATACCGATTACATTTAAAAGCGTTGATTTACCCGACCCAGAAGGCCCCATAATAGATATAAACTCTCCCTTATTAATGGTAAGATTTATATCTTTTAATAAAAAAACACGGCTCCCTCCTACGGTAACCCATTTACATAAGCGTTGCAATTCAATCATATTGTT
>DATFTU010000162.1:0-2900 GCA_035261565.1 Bacteroidia bacterium | reverse complement strand
TTATTTTGGTATCGGGTGTATTTAACTTTTTTTCAAACTCTTCAACACTGTTCGATTGTTTAAACAAATCAAGCACAGCATATAAATTTAAATTATCGCCCGGCAATCCTAACGAGTCCGGTGTTTGGGGCGCTTGTGCATATCCCGCTGCGCTTATACTTATCAGTATAAAAAACAAGGCGCATACTTTATTAATGGTTTTCATAGCTTATATATTTTCTTGGTTAAAGGTATTACGATTAAATTTTCTTCTGTTCAGTAAATCGTTAAAAACTGTTTAATTATAGCTAAAAGGGTGTTTTTGTATTTTTAAAATCTGCCGGGTATTTTTTTACTCCATCATATGTAAACATGCAAATTTCATACCAGTAATTAAAGCGCCGGTTGTACCCTGTATTATATATTCTTAACGCGTATTAAAATTTCTTTTGTGTAATTTTGTTTAATGAAACGTTGGACAACTGCCATTGGTGCTGTGCTATTTTTATGGAGTTCTTTTTGTTTCGCGCAAAACAAAGATTCGCTTTGGCTCGTTTACAACAACAAATCGCAACCCGATACGGTTCGGCTGAAAGCCCTTTACGACCTCGCCAACAGTTATCTCGATAACAACCCGTATACCTCTATTGTATTTGCGCAACTGGAGTTGCAATTAGCCGAAAAAACAAACCAGACAAAATACAAGGCCAAAGCCTTAAACCTTATTGGGGTTTTGCATAAAAACAAAGGTTTATACCCAAGCGCTTTAAATTATTTTTTAGGCGCGCTAAAATTATTTGAAGAGGTTAACGATAAGCGCGGCATAGGTAATTGTTACGCCAACCTGGGCAATGTGTATTACGAGCAAAAGCAATACACAAAAGCATTATTGTATTATAAAAAATCATTAAAGGCACGGCAAGATGCCGGAGATAAAAAACGCATAGCCTCATCGTATGGCGATTTGGGCAATGTATATTCAGGCATGTCTGATTACGAGTCTGCTTTAAAGTACCATAACATAGCGCTAAAAATAAGGCAGGAAATTGGCGACAAACAGGGCCAGGGCTATTGCTACAACAACATGGGCGTTGTATATAAACGGAAAGCCGACTACGAGCTGGCCCTGCAAAGTTATTTAAAGTGCATTAATGTACTGCGCCAAATTGATGATAAAAAAGGCGTAACCTATTGCTACAACAACATGGGTAATATTTATATCGATTTAAAAAATTACAAGCTGGCCTTACTCTATTGCGACTCAAGTTTGCAGGCTGTAAAAACTATTGGCGATGTAAATGCCGAGCGCATTGCTTACGAAAACCTGGCACAGGTATATGTTAACACAGGTAAGTATAAAGAGGCTTATGAGTATGAAGCCAAATTTAAAGAACTAACCGACAGTATTTTTAACGAAGAAAACAGCCGGCAGTTAGGCGATATGAAAACCAGCTTTGAAGTTGAACGCACCGAAGCCGAACTAAACGCCAAAGCCGATAAGCAGGAAGCACTTTTACTGGAAGAAGAAAAACTGCAGCAAACTATCATGTATGCTGTTATTGGTTTGTTGCTGCTGGTTACCGTTTTTTCTATTGTAATTTACAAGCGCGCCAAACAGGCCGATAAACAAAAACAAACCATTGAGTATTTGTTTAAAGAAGTGCACCACCGCGTAAAAAACAACCTGCAGGTAATTACCAGTTTATTAAACCTGCAAAAAGGATATATAAGCGATAAAAAAATACTCAATATTTTTCAGGATTGCCAAAACCGTGTGTACGCTATGGCTGCCATCCACGAGAGGTTATATGAACACACCGCGTTTTCAAACATTAACTTTAATGAGTATATAAAAAACCTCATCACTCAGTTGATAGATACATACCAGCTAAAATATAATGTAAAATATAATTTAGAAGCCGATATAGATGATTTGGATTTAGACACACTCATACCCATAGGCTTACTAACCAACGAAATAATTTCTAACTCGCTTAAGCACGCCTTTACTGCCCAGGATGAAAATCCCACCATTACCTTTAAACTGGTACGCACAAACCAACATTCTTTCAGTATGCTTATTGGCGATAACGGCAAAGGCAGCACTGTAGGGTTAGATGATGTGCATACATCCTTCGGTATGGAGCTTATAAAAATTCTGGTAGCCCAGTTGCATGGCACTATTCATCAACTGCAAGGCAAAGGCACTTTATATCAAATTAATTTTACATCGGTAAAGTAAAATTACTTCTTTACTCTTTTAAAAGGGGAGTTTTATGAAGCGTTTTTACATATACCCACCCTCTTAAATAATCTCCGCCAAAATGAGCGCCTCTGTCATAATAGCTAACAATTTCTGCAAGCAAACTATCTTTACTATACCCCACAACATACACCGGTTCAGATGTGGGTAATGTTTTTAAAGGGAGTTCTATTATTGGATTTAATGAGGGGTTTTTCTCAATACTATCGTAATATGAAATTAACGCATTTTTATATTTTAAATTTTCTATTATCAGTACCGCATTTGCAGGCCCCCAATAGGTCTGATAGGCGTACATTTTGGGAGAGTTTTTTATTTTAGCGTGATAATTTTTAGTGTAAAAAAAACATCCAATAATAAAAGCCAAACCAGCGCTAATTAATGCAATTAAAATTTTACCATTCATTTTTTTACAGCTTTAAGTTGCCTTTATTGGTATTGCAACCAACAAGTCAACTTAAAGCTACAAAAAAATTACTCCCCCACCACCAGCACTGTAAAAGTGCCGGGTTTAATTTTTGCACGTGGGTGCGGGTTTTCTTTAGTTGGCTCGGGGCGTGCGCCATACTCGGCAGTTGGCAAATATAATTGATGTGTAGTTTTATTTAATACAATAGTGCGTGCGCCTTTTTGAGTTTCCAGGGTTTGTAACACTTTG
>DATFTU010000161.1:0-3285 GCA_035261565.1 Bacteroidia bacterium | reverse complement strand
ATCCCTGGCCGAAAAACTGGCCGAAGGCTTTGATGTTACCCTGGCAAAACCTATTAACGAGTTACTGTCCGACCGCGAAATGCAAGTGCTGCAATTAATTGCCGCCGGCAAATCAGTAGGTGCCATTGCCGAAGAGATTTCGCTTAGCGTAAACACCATCAGTACCTATCGCACCCGCATATTAGAAAAACTAAACCTTACCAACAACGCCGAGCTTATGCGTTGCGCTATGGATAATGGCTTGGTTTAAACTTGTAGGGCAAACCGCTACAAAGTAATTGTATTCCTCCCTACTTAACTTCGCTTTTTATTTTTGTTACTTTGGGCAGCTTATGTGTGCAACTATGGAACGTGAACAGGTGTTAACTATTTTTACAGTCGATGATTCCGAAATCATTTACAAAAATATGAGCACATGGCTCACTCCCAATAAACATGTAAAGTGGCTTGGGCACGCATTTTCAGTGCCCGATGCCTATAAGCAAATAAGCACCCAAAACCCTCAGCTGGTTATTTTAGATATTCAGTTAAAAGCCGACAGCAGTTTTGAGTTGCTGCAATACATACACAAACAGCACCCGCATACCGAGGTAATTATGTTTACCAACCACTCTACCGAGCCTTACCGTAAAAAATGCAAAGAGTTTGGCGCAAAATATTTTCTCGATAAATCAACCGAGTTCGAAAAAATACCCCAAATTTTAAATGAGTTGTTGCAAAGCAATTAGTGTTTCAGTTTAAGCTAGCTAATATTTTAAAATAATGTAGAATTATTAATCCTTGTCATTTCGACCGAAGGGAGAAATCTGTATTTACAAGCAATCAAATCCCAAATACAGATTTCTCAGTCGTTCCTCCTTCGAAATGACAAATGTTTCCACAATAATTTACAATAATGCTTTAAGCTAGCGTAAATTTTTGTCGTACAAAATGCTACAAACCTCCCATTTACTACTACAAATAAATTCAGGTTTACACTACTTTTTTTGTCTTTCAATTGCCTCAACTTTGTATAGCAATTAGTAATTATTGCAGCAAGCAAAATGAAAAAAGAAGGCCTTATATTAATTATGGAACCCGAGCGCATAATTGGCTTAGAGCTTCAGGTATTGTTAGAAGGTAATGGTTACAACGTATCACAATGCAACACGCCCAACCTGGCCGATTGTTTAAGTAAAGCTCAAACGGTTAATATAATTATTATGAACATCGACAAAGCCACCGAAGATGATTTTACGTATTTAAAAAATAATTTCCCGCTTACCCAAATTTGCATGATTGGCATAAGCTCAAGCAAACAAATTAAAAAAGAGCGCGAGGGCGTAAAATTTACCCAAACCTTTTTAAAACCTTTCGAGAGTAAAAGCATACTCTCTTTTATAAACAACCTTTATGCTGTTAGCGAGTATAACTAACATTTAAATAGTTTTTATATCTCGCCAGTATATTTCTTTAGCACGCAAAAATTATCGTGCAGCATTAAGTAAAACTTATTTAAAATAAAAAACTTGCTTTTGCCGGGCTTTTTATTTTATGAGGCAATTAATTTAACCAACTGCTAATAATAAAAAGGTTTGCAAATGCCATACTTTTTTTATATTTACTTCTTAAACATTTTTTGCATGAAAAAACTACTTACAATTTTTACTGTACTAATTGGTTTAAATACACAGGCACAAACCAGTACAAATATTTTTAGTTTTAATACTTCATCGGGTTACGGCGTTCCATCGCCCGTTATATCAACTGGAGGTTATTTATATGGTACTACCCATAATGGCGGCACAGCCGGCTACGGCACAGTTTATAGGATAATGCCTGATGGCACTAACTTTAGCGTACTGGTTAATTTATCCGGAGCAACAAATCCCGCAGCCGGCCTTTATTATGATGGCACTTATTTATATGGTACCACCAGTGGCGGCGGTGCTTATGGGTATGGCACAATTTTCAGGGTAATGACTGATGGGTCTAACTATGGCACACTGCATGATTTTAATTCAAGTTTAGGTGCCAGTCCTCAGGCATCGTTATATTCCGATGGTACATATTTATACGGTACCACTGGTACAGGTGGCCCTTCTAACAAAGGTTCGGTTTTTAAAATATTGCCTGATGGCACTGGTTTCGATACCGTAATATGTTTCAATGGTACTAATGGCAATCAGCCTATGGGCGATATAAGCAGTGATGGAATATATTTATACGGCACTACAACTATGGGGGGGGCGGCAAATGAGGGAGTAGTGTTTAAAGTAAAACCCGATGGTACTGCTTTTGATACGGTAATGTGTTTTCGCAGTGTTAACGGAAACTCACCTCAGGGGGGCTTGGTGCTTTATGGAACTTATTTATACGGCACAACCAATTTGGGTGGCACGGCCGGAGGTTTCGGTACTGTTTATAGAGTACAAACCGACGGCTCAAACTATATGACTTTACATACATTTGCTAACGATGCGAACGGAGCCAATCCGGGAGCCGGACTTTTATTATATAGCAACATATTATATGGCACCACACAAAACAGTGGTGTGTCAGGTGGAGGTACACTTTTTCAGGTAAATACCGATGGTTCTAATTTTGTTACTTTACTTAGCTACGATGCCACCATTGGCGGTACTTCGGCGGTTGTGCCTTATTGCGATGGTACTTATTTATATACCACTACACAAAACTATGGTGCAAACTCGGTAGGTAGTATTGTACAAACCCCATTGCCACCGCAAATGGAGTTTGAAAACGTGGGCAATATTGCGATTCCAAACAATTACAACCCGCCATTGCCAAGCGATAGCACCGATTTTGGCTCGCTATATACAGGCCAAAGCATTGTACATAATTTTACCATTAAAAACAATGGGTCTAATCCCTTAACAATTTCATCGGCTTCTTTTGGTGGCACCAATGCTGCTGATTTTGGTTTTGGCGCCACTGTGCTTACACCCATAACTATTCCTGCTTTTGCGCCGCAAAGTATTTCAATTATGTTTAACCCAACCACAGTCGGCTACAAATCGGCTAACCTTACCTTTGTTACTAACGACCCCGTTAACCCCAGCTTTGTACTTAACCTGCAAGGCACAGGCGCTACATTGCCGCATGCTGTAGTAGAAAACAGCCAGGCAATTAATATAGGCACAGGCAACTCGCCTGCCGTGGGCGATAGTACCGATTTTGGCCCAAGCGATTACCCGCAAACAACAAACCACACCTTTTATATTAAAAACACCGGCACCGATACATTAAAAATTACCAACCCAAATTTTACCGGCGCCAATATTG